>JAYUHT010000491.1:0-3637 GCA_043766725.1 Burkholderiales bacterium
ATGCCGTGCGCTGGCTGGGCTTCGACTGGAACGTGGGCGGCGTCAGCCACCTGTACTACGCCAGCAATTACTTCGACTTCATGTACCGCGCCGCCGAGGCGCTGGTGCAAGCCGGCCACGCTTATGTTGACGAGCAAAGCGCCGACGACATGCGCACCCACCGCGGTGACTTCAACACGCCCGGCCGGGCCAGCCCGTGGCGCGAGCGGCCGCCGGCTGAGAACCTCGCCCGCCTGCGCGAAATGAAAGCCGGCGCGCACGCCGACGGCGCGATGGTGCTGCGCGCGAAGATCGACATGGCGCATGCCAACATCAACCTGCGCGACCCCACGCTTTACCGCATCAAGCGCGCCACGCACCACAACACGGGCGACGCCTGGTGCATCTACCCGATGTACACCTACGCGCACCCGATTGAAGACGCGCTGGAGCGCATCACGCACAGCATTTGCACGCTCGAATTTGAAGACCAGCGGCCGTTCTACGACTGGCTGCTGGAACGCCTGGCCGAGTGCGGCCTGTTGAGCCCGCCGTTACCGAAGCAGTATGAATTCGCGCGCTTGAACGTGACCACCATCGTCACCAGCAAACGCAAGCTGCGCCAGTTAGTGGAAGAGAGAGTGGTCGACGGCTGGGACGACCCGCGCATGCCCACGTTGGTGGGCCTGCGTCGGCGCGGCTACACGCCGGCCAGCCTGCAACTGCTGGCCGAGCGCACGGGGGTCACCAAATCAGGCGGCTGGATCGACTACGCCTGGCTCGACATCGCGCTGCGCGACGACCTTGACGCGAAAGCGGCGCGCGCGATGGCGGTGCTCGACCCGCTGGCGCTGACGCTCACCAACTGGGCCGATGTGATGGGCGCCAGCCACCATGAGCCCTGCCAGGCGCCGGTGCACCCGGCTGCGCCCGAGCGCGGTCAGCGCAGCTTCACGCTCGGCCCGAAGTTGTGGATCGAACGTGACGACTTTCAGGCCAGCCCCGAAAAGGGCTATCACCGCCTGAGCCCGCCGCGCACTGGGCCCGACGGCGCGGCCGTGGCCGGCAGCCTGGTGCGACTGAAATATGGTTATGTCATTCGTTGCACCGGCAGCCGGCGAGACGCCGCCGGCCAGGTCACCGAAGTGCTGGCTGAACTGGTGCCTGACACCAAGAGCGGCACGCCCGGCGCCAACGCCGTCAAGACCAAGGGCGTGATCACCTGGGTGGCCGCGCACGATGCGGTGCATGCCGAGGTGCGCTTGTTCAACCCGCTGTTCAACACCGATCGCCCCGGTGCTGACGGTGGCGAGGTGCTCGATGAGATCAACCCGCAAAGCAAGAGCGTGGCCACGGCGTGGCTCGAACCCGGCCTATCAGCGGCAGCGGCCGAACAGCACTTTCAGTTCGAACGCCACGGCTACTTCGTGGCCGACCGGTTCGACCACCGCAGCGGCGCGCCGGTGTTCAACCGCGTCACCGGCCTGAAAGACGGTTTCAAGCCGGCCTGAGATCACCCTCACAGGGTGGTCTCGCGCCGAATGCGCCACTCCCCGCTCTCCTTCACCCATTCCAGCTGCTTGCGCGTGGCATCTTTGTAGTTCGACGAGCTGTAGCGCTGGGTGAAGGTGACCTTGACCACGTCACCCTCCACCTCGAAGTTCGGTGCGTCGAGCTCGATCTGGATGCTGCCCGGCTTGTCGAGCTTCTTGCGCCGGTCGGCCACCCACTCGTCGCGGTTGCGATGCTTCTCGGGTTTGAAGTCGGTGGCATACACGCCCAGGTAGCGGCCCGCGTCCTTGGCTTCCCAGGCGCTTTCCCAGGCCTGCAAGCGGCTGGCCACGGCGGCGCGCGCCTCGCTGGCGGCAGCCCCTTGCGTGGCGGTGGCGTTGACAGCGGCGTTCGGCCCCACGTTCGCACCAGCGTTCGCACTGGCAGTGGCCCCCGCAGCCGCACTGGCGGCAGCGCTGCCAAGCTGTGCCGGTTGCGTTGCGGTTGCCGTGATGCTGGGCACAGCCTTGGCGGGCCGCGCCGCCACGGTGACGGGCGGCGCACTGGCCAACGCTGTGCCCACTGCTTCACTGCCTTTGCCCTGGGCTTGTGCCTGAGCCAGGCGCTGGCGGTAGACCTCGCGCTCAGGCGCCTTGGCCACGGCCTGTTCCAGCGCCGTGCGGGCCGCCTCGAAGTCGCGGCGCGCCAGGTGCACGCTGCCCAGCGTGTCGAACATGGCGGCTGACGGGTCCAGCAGCAAGGCTCGTTTGGCGTGGCTGAGCGCTTCATCGAGCTTGATGCCGCGGCTGCCGAGCAAGTAGGCCAGGTTGTTGTGCCCGGCCGCGCTCTTTTCGTCCAGACGAATGGCGTCGCGGTAGGCCAGCTCGGCGCTGTCCGGCTTTTTCAATTGTTCAAAAATCAGGCCACGCCGAATTTGCAGATCGGCATGGGTCGGCGCCGCCTCGATGGCGCGTTGCAACGCGGCCATGGCCATTTCCGGCCGGCCAAGGCGCTCCAGGGCTTCGGCTTTGCCGGCCTGCGCCGCCACCACGCTGTCTTGCCCGGCGGGCACTTTGTTGAACGCCATCAACGCAGCGTCGGCGTCCCCGGCGGCCAACTGGGCGTTGCCCAACAGCAGCCAATCAGACGGCGCGCTGGCCACCTGGGCGGCCTGGGCCAACAGCTCGCGCGCGGCCGCCGCCTTGCCCTGGCCGCTGAGCGCGTTAGCCAGGCCAATCTGGCTTTCGATCTGCTTCGGCGCCAAGCCCAGGATCTTGCGAAACACGGCCTCGGCGGACGGGTGGTCCTGTTGGTCGAGCAGCAACTGGCCCTGTATGTGCAGCACGCGGGCATGGTCTGGCGCCAAGGCCACGGCACGCGCCATGTGCTCGCGCGCTTCGCCGGCGCGGCCGCGCAGTTGGGCCGCGGCTGAGCGGCCCACCCAGGGGCGCGGATCCTTCGGGGCCAGGCGCGCGGCCTCGGTGAAGGCGGCCTGGGCCGCATCGAGCTTGTGTGCGGCCAAGGCGTCGCGGCCTTCGCGCAACTTGCCGCTGGCCGCGCCGCTGGTCGCCTCGGGCGCCACCACGTCCAGCGCCCGCGCCTGCCCTGCGGCCAGGGCGCAGGCGAGCAAGCAGGCCGCAACCAGTTTTGTTGGCATGAAGGCGGGCAGGCGCATGGTGATCTTTCGGGGAGTCGTGTTACAAACAAATTCTAGAAACCGCACCCTCGATTGATGTCAAAAAGTAACGGGTAAACAGGCCCCTTTGTGCTGCAAAGTGCCGCCTTGGTGGCATGCCCGCCCCCTCAATTGCCCGGTCAAAGCTGGTTTCCTGCCGCAAGGCGGGCCGATCCGGTGCCCTACCATCACGCGGCTAGTCCACTGAATCATTGAAATGTGTGGTGAAGGACATGCGAGCCGGGATGCAGTGCAAGGCGCAAAGCACAGCCATGCCACGTGGCATGGCGAGCATTTGCAACGCCGCAATGCGCCCGGATTCGCATGGACGGCGCCATCTGATTTCAGTGATTCAGTGGACTAGGTATTTCAACCATCACGTATTTCGGAGCCCAAGACATGAACACCCAACACAGCCGCGCGCTGCGCACCACTGCCACGTTGTTGGCCACTGCTGCCCTTGTTGCCTGCGGCGGCGGCGGGGGCGGCGGC
>JAYUHT010000492.1:0-9605 GCA_043766725.1 Burkholderiales bacterium
ACGACCTGAACCTGGTGCGCCGCTTCAGCCACCGCGTGGGCGTGATGGAACGCGGCCACCTGGTTGAGCTGGGCGACACGGGCGCGGTCTTCGGCCAGCCGCAACATGCCTATACAAGACGTTTGTTGGCCAGCCGGCCGCAGCGCGTGGTGCAGGCCTTGCCGCCTGGGGCACCCGTGCTGCTGCAAGCGCAGGGCGTGGGCGTGGCGTTCACCATCACCAAGGGCTTGTTCAGTAAATCGACCTTCCATGCCGTGCGCGACGCCACGCTGCAACTGCGCCGTGGTGAAACGCTGGGCATCGTGGGCGAAAGCGGTTCGGGCAAGACCACGCTGGGCATGGCTTTGCTGGCGCTGCAGGGTATCGCGGCGGGTGAAGTGCAGTTGAGCGGCGAACGAATCGACAACGCGCCACGCGCCGTGTTGCGCGCCATGCGCAAGCGCGTGCAAGTGGTGTTTCAAGACCCCTTTGCGTCACTCAGTCCGCGCATGACGGTGGGCCAGATCGTGGGCGAGGGCCTGGCCTTGCATCAACCTCACTTGAGCAAGGAAGAACACGACGCCGCGGTGCTGAAGATGCTTGACGAAGTGGGCCTGTCTGAAGCCCAGGGCGTGGCCCAGGTGCTGCAGCGCTACCCGCACGAGTTTTCAGGCGGCCAGCGCCAGCGCATTGCCATCGCGCGCGCGGTGGTGTTGCAGCCCGAAGTGCTGGTGCTCGATGAGCCGACCTCGGCGCTCGATGTCTCGGTGCAGCAGCAGGTGCTGGAACTGCTGTCGCAATTGCAGCGCCGCCACGGCCTGAGCTACCTGTTCATCAGCCACGACCTGGCTGTGGTGCGGGCCATGTCGCACCGTGTGCTGGTGATGAAAGGCGGGCTCATCGTTGAAGCCGGTGAAGCCGAAAGTTTGTTCGCGGCGCCGCAGCACGCCTACACGCGCGAGCTGCTGGCCGCGGCGCACCTGGCGTAACCGCGGCCCTGTTCAGGCGGCGGCTTCGTCCAGCACGGCCGGCTGGCTCGGGCCGGTGGCCACGAAGGCCGGCATGTCAGCGTGGTTGACGACCTGGTTGCGCCCGCCGCGCTTGGCCGCGTAGCAGGCGGCGTCAGCGGCGCGCAGCACTTCGGCCGCATCTTTGTAGTGGCCCTCAACATGCACCATGCCGATGCTGGCGCCCACGGTGTATTCGGCGCCCTCCCAGTGCAACACAGCCGCCTCGACTGCCGCACGCAGTTTTTCGGCCACGCGCATGGCCTGCGGCGCGGGGCAGCGCGGCAGCAGCACGGCGAACTCATCTCCACCCAGCCGGGCCACGGTGTCACTTTGGCGCACGCTGGCTTCAAGCCGCTGCGCAATGCCTTTGAGCAACGCGTCGCCGGCGGCATGGCCCGCCGTGTCGTTGACCTGCTTGAACCCGTCGAGGTCCATGAACAGCGCCGAGAACGGCGCTTGTTCGCTGGCCGCCACGGCCTTGGACATCAGGGCTTCAAAGGCGCGGCGGTTGGTCAGGCCGGTGAGCACGTCTTGGTGCGCAGCCTGGGTGAGCTGCTCGCGCTGAGCGCGCGCCTGGGTGATGTCTTCAATGATCCAGATCGTGCCCGCTGCCAGGTTGCCAGGAACCACCGCGCGGCCACGCATTGACGCCCAGAAGTTCTCGCCGTTGCTGCGCACGAGTTCGAGTTCACCTTCGTACGCGCCGTTGGCCATGAAGGCCGGGCGCGCCTGTTCGCCTAGCGCGGTATAGGCCTCGTCGCTGGGGTAGATCACACGGGTGGGTTTGCCCAGCACCTGCTCGGGTTGCACGCCAAAGGTGGCGCAGAAGTGGCGGCTGACGAGTTCGAAGTGGCTCAGCCGGGTGAAGGCCACGCCGGCCTGCGCATGGTTGAGCACCGCTTCCAGCCTGGCCAACATGTCCTGCGCTGCTTGGTGGCGGCTGCGCGACTGCTCGATCACCTGTTCAAACGCCTGCGCCAGCGCGCCCACCTCACCGCCCATGCGCGGCCAGGGCGGTTGCGGGCTGGCCTGATGTTCCACCCTCAAGGCATGTTCCGTGCGCCGGCGCAGCTCGCTCAATGGGCGGGTCATCAGCCAGGCGAGCAGGGCGCACAGCCCCAGCACGGGCAACATCAGCAGCAAGGCCTTGCTCGTGATGCCTTCCTGCGCGGCATTGAGCCACGCCCAGGCGTCAGCCTGGTGGCTGATGCGCAGCACCAACCAGCCGCTGCCGGCAATGCGCGCAAAGCTGGCCACTTGCGTGGCCTGCGCACCCATGGGCAGGCTGGCCAGGTTGGGCCGGTCTTGAGCGACCCAGTTGCGCATCGCGTCGGCCAGGGCAGGAAGGTCGGCGGCACGGGCCATGGCCTGGGTGGCATCGGGATGGGCCAGCACCACGCCGTCACGGTCGATCACCACCGACAAGCCGCCTTCGCTTTCGGCACGCACGGCACTGGCCAGCAAGTCCGGCCGCCCCAGGCGCACCGAGGCGGCCAACACGCCATACGGTCGGCCGTCCGCGCCGCGCAGCGCCTGGACCACGGCAACGAGGGGCAGCTTGAGGAGCTGGCCCACAAAGGGCTGTGACGTCACCGGCAGCGTGCTGGCCATGGCGTGCGCAAAGTACTCGGTCTGCCCCAACTGCGGCAAGGCGTTGCTGGGGCGCCCCTTGTCCAGTCTCAGCAGTGACTGGCCACTGGCATCGGTGACCACGGCCGCTTCAAAGGCGCCGACGAAGTCGGGGCTGCCGCGCAGCACGTCCGCCAGGGTATCGGGTTGCGCCAGCATGGCGGGGTCGATGCGCGTGGCCGCGCCGGCCAGCACTTGCTTGAGTCGCACCAGGCGGGCGGCCACTTCGGCGGCGTGGCGCTCAGCTTCAAGCCGCGCGCGGTCTTGCCAAAGCTGCAGAAATGTCGCCCGCTCGGTGTGCTGTACCACCACGATGGTGGACGCGGTGGCGCCCAGCCCGGCCAAGACGCACAGGGCAACGATCCTGAACTTCAGTGAACGCCACCAGGCCAGCGCCGGCGGGCGCTGAAGCGATGCAAACATGGAGTCTCCGCAGCGTGGTCGGGCCAGCGCGCGCAATGCGGTGTTGCACGTTGCTGGCACCTTGATTCCCGAGCCACGATGATGTGCGGCCGGCAGCCGCCCATGGCCGCGAAAAGCGGCCTGCTTTGCCGGGCTATTCCGTGCCGGGCTATTCCGTGGCGGGCTAATCCGTGACGGGCTATTCCGGGCGGGGCTATTCCGTGCCGGGCGCGCTGGCCGGCTCGCCGGGCAGGGGCGGCACGCGCGTGCCCAGGCGCAGCTGGTAGCGCGTGGCCTTGGCGGCATCCAGGAATTCCAGGTCACCACCGGCCCAGTGATAGATAGCGCTGAACTCGTCGATCTGCATGTTGCCGTGGAAAAGGAAGACATCCACCTGCGCCGGGCGCAGGTGCAAGCGGTAGACGATGTCATGGATGCGCAGCACCGCGCGGCCGGCGAGCTGCAGCTGAAACTCGACCGCGCCGCACCGCGCCGGCGCCTGTGCGACCGCCACGCAAAGCTGCGCGGCGTAGTCGCCCGGGGCCGGCACCGTGCCAGCGGGTATGGCACCCCAGGCGTTCAACACGCTGACCAGGCAAGCCGCGCGCAGCCCATGGCGGGCTGCGGCGACACACGTTTGCAGCGTTGGCACGCGCGAGCCTGGCCGGCGGGTGCCTTACTTGGTCAAGCCTTCGGCCTTCAGCGCTTCTTGCACCGCCGGGCGCGCGGCCATGCGAGCCATGAAGGCGCCCAGGTTCTTCAGGCTGGAGATGTCGACACCTGCGAACTTGGTCCAATTGGCCACGGTGAACAGGTAGGCATCGGGCACGCTGAACTGGTCGCCCATCAGGTATTGCCGCCCTTCGAGCTGGGTATCGACCCACTTCAGCCGGTCGCTCACCTTGGCCTTGGCCAGGGCCTTGGCTTCGTCGGGCATGGCCGGGTTGAACAGCGGCGAGAAGCCCTTGTGCAATTCGGTGCCGATGAAGTTCAGCCATTCGATGGCGCGGTAGCGCGCCATGGTGCCGGCGGCAGGAACGAGCTGTTTGGCGGGCACCTGGTCGGCGATGTATTGCACGATGGCCGGGCCTTCGCTCAGGCGCTGGCCGTCGTCAAGCTCCAGCAGCGGCACATAGCCCTTGGGGTTGATGGTGTAGTAGTCGGTGCCGTCGGCCAGCTGGTGGGTCTTGGTGCTGGCCAGCACCGGGGTGAAGGCCAGGCCGGATTCACGCAACACGATGTGCGGGCTCAGCGAGCAGGCGCCAGGGCTGTAGTAGAGCTTCATGCAAAGGTCTCCAAGGGGTTCGAGGAGGCGCGACGATATGCCTGATGGGCAAGCCCCGCCTGGCGCAGGGGCTGAAGCCGCTGGCCTGGTGCGCCCGTACTGGGCCGTTAGGCGGGTGCTGTTCGCGGGCGAGCTGCCAGGGCAACTCGGTTAACCTCGCGCTCCACCCGGAGCTTGTGATGCCCAGAGCCACCCTCGACGACAGCCACATCCACCCCGCCGTGCGCGAGCGCGTCAGCAGCCACCAGGCCGACATCGTGGCCGAAGTGCGCGCGGCCATCGCCGCACACGCCGTGGTGGTGGTGGGCATGCGCGGCAACCCGTTCCCGAAGAAAGCGCTCCAGGCTTTGCAGGCCGCCGGGGTGGCGCACCACTACCTCGAATACGGCAGCTACTTCAGCCAGTGGCGGCGGCGCAATGCGCTGAAGATGTGGAGCGGCTGGCCGACGCTGCCAATGGTGTTCGTGAAGGGCACGTTGGTGGGCGGCGCCGACGACCTGGCCAAGCTGATCGCCGGCGGCGAGCTCCAGACCTTGCTCGCATGAGGGCGCCGCGGGGATCAAGGAAAGTGGCAGAGCCACACTTCCTTGAGAAGAGTCGTGGCCGCGCGCTGGCGCTGATCACGGTCTTGCTCAGCCTGCTCGGCCAGGGCAGCCAGGCCGCGGCGCTGGCGCCGTGCCGGCTCAAGGGCGTGGAATACGAAGCGCAGTGTGGCAGCCTGCTGCGCCCGCTCGACCCGGCCGCACCGCAGGGCCGGCAGATCGAACTGCATTACGCGGTGTTGCCGGCGGTGGCGCGCAACAAGGCAGCCGACCCGGTGTTCCTGCTGGCCGGCGGGCCGGGGCAAAGCGCCGTCGACCTGGCCGGCCCTCTGGCCAGGCTGCTGTACCGGCTGAACAACCGGCGCGACATCGTGCTGGTCGACCAGCGCGGCACCGGCCGCAGCGCGCCACTGCACTGCGCCATGCCGCCACCCACAGCGCACTTGAACGAGGGTGGCGATGGCGCCCAGGCCGCGCTGATGGCGCGCTGCCTGCAAGCCCTGCCCAAGCTTGCGCATGTGGGCGAGGCCGCCAGCCTGCGCCACTTCACCACCCCCGTGGCCATGGCCGACCTGGAGGCTGTGCGGCAAGCCCTGGGCGCGCCCAGCATCAACCTGATCGGCGCGTCGTACGGCACGCGGGCCGCGCTCGAATACCAACGACAGTTCCCGGGCGCGGTGCGCCGCATGGTGCTTGACGGCGTGGCCCCGGCCGACATGGTGTTGCCGGCCTCGTTCGCTGCCGACAACCAGGCCGCGCTCGACAGTCTGCTGGACTGGTGCGAAGCCGACCGCGCTTGCGCCACCGCGCAGCCCGGTTTGCGCGCGGCCTGGCTGCGCTTGCTGGCGCGCGCGCCGCACCAGGTGCAGGTGTCGCACCCGTTCACCGGCGCGCCACAAACGCTGACGCTGAGGCGCGACGAGCTGCTGGGCCTGGTGCGCGCGCCGCTTTTCGTGCCGCACCTGGCGGCCGCCCTGCCGCAAGCCATTCGCAGCGCCGACGCCGGCCGCTTCGAAGCGCTGTTCGGCCTGGCCAGCGCCCTGGGCAGCGCGCGCAAGAGCGACACCGAGCTGGCGCACGGCATGCACTTTTCGGTGATCTGCGCTGAAGACGTGCCGCGGCTGCCGCCCAGGCTGGCCGGCGAAGCCGCATCGACGGCGCTGTACCGCCAGGTTTGTGCGAGCTGGCCGCGCGGCGACTTGCCCGCGGCGTTCTACACGCTGGCGCCCAGCACGGCGGCCACGCTGCTGCTTTCCGGCGGCATCGACCCGGCGACGCCACCGCGCCACGGCGCGCGCGTGGCCGCAGCCCTCGGCCCCAAGGCGCGGCATGAAGTGGTGCCGCATGCCGGCCATGGCGTGATGAGCCTGCCGTGCCTGCGCGACGCCGTGTACCGCTTCATCAACGCGGCCAACGACGACGATGCGCTGGCCGTGGAGTTGGGCTGCGCCAAGGCCGTGCCGCGGCCGCCGGCGTTTGTGCCCGTGCTGGTACCGCCCTCGGCGCCTGTTCAACCAGCGGTTAAGCCATGATCGACGTGCAAGCCCTGAGTAAACGCTTCACGCAGGGCAGCGGCCGGCGGCGCCGCGACGTGCTGGCGGTCGACGGCGTGAGCTGGGTCGCGCGCGACGCCGCCATCACCGGCCTGCTGGGGCCCAACGGCGCGGGCAAGACCACGACGCTGCGCATGGTGGCCACGCTGATCACGCCCGACGCCGGGCGCGTGCAGGTCGATGGCATCGACGTGGCGCGCAATGCGGCGGCCGCGCTGGCCCGCATGGGGGTGCTCAGCGACGCGCGCGGCCTGTACCCAAGGCTGAGTGCGCGCGAAAACATCGTCTACTACGGCCGCCTGCACGGCATGAGCGATGCTGCTGCGCAGGCTCGTACCGACGCGCTGGCACAGTTGCTCGACATGAACGATTTGCTGGAACGCCGCACCGATGGCTTCAGCCAGGGCGAGCGCATGAAGACCGCGCTGGCCCGGGCCATGGTGCACGACCCGCACAACATCATCCTCGACGAGCCCACCAACGGGCTGGATGTGCTGGCCACCCGCGCCTTGCGCGATACCCTGCGCCGGCTGCGCGACGAGCAGGGCAAATGCATCGTGCTGGCCACCCACATCATGCAAGAGGTGGAGCGGCTGTGCGACCACGTGGTGCTGGTGGCGCAGGGCCGCACGGTGGCGCAAGGCACGGTGGCGGACTTGAACACGCGCACCGGCTGCGATGACTTCGAGCAGACGTTCGTGACGCTGGCGTTTGGTGCCGATGCGCCGCACGCGGGACGAGGGGCCCCATGAACGGCTGGGTCACGGCGTGGATCGTGTTCAAAAAAGAACTGGTCGACGCCCTGCGCGACCGGCGCACGCTGCTGATGGTGTTCATCAGCTCCGTGGCGCTGGGGCCACTGACGCTGGTGTTGATTTCCACTTTGCTGTCGGGCAGTGAAAAGCGCGCTGAAGAACGTGAATTGGTGGTGGCCGGCATCGAGCATGCCCCCAGCTTGCTGAACTACCTGCAACGCCAGACCTACACCGTCAAGCCCGCCGCTGCGGACTACGAAGCGCAGATCAAGGCCAGCAAACTGGGCGATGCGGTGCTGGTGATCGGCGCCGACTTCGAGGCCGCACTGGCACGCGGTGAGTCACCGCGCCTGGAGATCATCACCAGCGCGGCCAACCCGCGTGCCAAGAGTGGCAGTGGGCGCATCCACTTCCTGATGAATGGCTTCAACCAGGAGCAAGCGCAACTGCGCCTGGCCGTGCGCGGTGTGGCGCCGGCGGCGCTGCAAGCCGTGCAGGTGGAAGAGCGCGACCTGGCCAACCCGGCCAACCGCGCGGCGCAGCTGACCAGCATGCTGCCGTTCTTTGTGTTGATGGCGGTGCTTTATGGGGCACTGAACGCCGCGCTGGACACCACGGCCGGCGAACGCGAGCGCGGCTCGCTGGAGCCGCTGCTCACGCACCCCGCGGCGCGGCTTTGGCTGGTGCTGGGCAAGTGGGCGGCGGTGGCCTGCGTGAGCATGCTCATCGCTGTTTTGAGTTGCTTCAGCTTCCTGCCCGGACAATGGCTGCTGCGCAGCGAGACGCTGGCCGCGCTGTTCCAGTTCGGCCCGCGCGAAGCTGCCCTGTTCCTGCTGCTGCTGTTGCCGCTGGCCGCGGCCTTGTCAGCGCTGTTGATGGCCATCGCCATTCGCTGCAAGACCTTCAAGGAAGCGCATGCCAATGGCAATGTGCTGCTGATCGTGGTGTCGTTGCTGCCGCTGGTGGCGGTGTTCGGGCAAGAAGGCGAGGCACCCTGGCATCTGTGGCTGCCGGCCTTGGCTCAGATCACGCTGATGGGCCGCGTGCTCAAGGGCGAGCCGCTGGCCGGCGCCGATGTCGGCCTGGCGCTCGTGGTGTGCGCCGCGCTCGCCGTCGCCGCACTGGCCTTCGTGGTGCGGCGGTTGCGCCAATCGGCGCTGCGCTGACGCACCCAGCTGGGCCTATTGCCGCGGCCCGTCGTGCAGGGCGCGCTGCACCTCGTCTTGCCAAGGCAGGGCGTGCACGATCTCGTTCAGGTACAACGCCGCTTCCCAAGCGGTGAGCACCTCGCCGGCATTGCCCACCAAGCGCAGGTTGCTGATCACCGACATCGGATCAGCCATCGCCACCACGCCGCGCGACAACTGCACCCAGTCCCAGGCCACACCGGCCTCGCCTTCATTGGCCATGCCGGCCCAAAGCGTTTGCCCGGCAGGGCGCGAAACACTGTCGCCAAACAGGGTGACGCGCGTGCTAAGGTGTTTAAAATGTAACGGCAGTTGCGCCAAGCTCTCTGGTGGGCACATCAAGGGCGGCCAGGCGCGCAACGCCCAGGGGGTGGTGCTGGAAGGGTTGGTCTGCATGGCGGGAGGCGCCGCAAGGCGCTCAGGTGGTCTGAACATGGGCCTATGTTTGGCCATTGCGGCCGGCAGCGAAAGCTGTAAACCTTGTCAGGGCAGTCTGGCTTCTGTGGCCGGGTGCCCCGGCGGTCAGGTTGACGCAAAGGAGTTTGATGCTTCCCGGTGGCTTTTCGACCGTGCTGCAAGCACGCGACGCCGATGAATTTCGTGGTGAGGTCATTCGCTTCGCCAGCAAGCTCGGCTTCGAAACCGTGGCCGCGATGACCGTGGTGGAGCGCGGCATGGGGGCTGCCGATTTCATCACCATCGGCAACACGCCCATCGAGTTCGGCCAGGTTTTCGGCGATTCAGCCCGCTATCGACGCGACCCGGTCATGCAGCATTGCAAGCGCCAAAGCGTGCCCATCATCTGGGATCAGCAAACGTACACCGGCATGGGCATGGGCGACATGTGGGAAGAGCAAGCCGAGTTCGGTTTTCACACGGGCATTGCCATGGCGCTGCACTTGCCTGAAGGCCGCCATTTCGTCTTCGGCGTCGACCGCGACCAGCCCCTGCCGCAGCGACTGGACGAGTTGCAGCGCCTGGTGGCCGACTTGCAGCTCTTTGCCGTGCACGCACAAGACGCCGCCATGCGGCTGCTGTTGCCCGAGAAATTGCAACCGGAACGCCCGGCGCTCACGCCACGCGAACTGGAAGCGCTGGTCTGGACCATGGAAGCCAAGACGGCCTGGGAAGTGGGCGCCATCCTGGGCATCAGCGAGCGCACGGCCGTGCTGCACATCAACAACGCCATGCACAAACTGGGCTGCGTGAACAAGCACGCGGCGGTGCTGAAGGCGTTGCGCCTGGGTCTGATTCATTGACCCG
>JAYUHT010000493.1:0-3622 GCA_043766725.1 Burkholderiales bacterium
CACCGGGTGGCGGGCTGGCGACATCGAAGCGTTCTCATGCTGGAGCATGCGCTGCAGCAAGGGCAGCGTGAACGCGGCTGTCTTGCCGGTGCCGGTTTGCGCCGCGCCCATCACGTCGCGCCCGGCCAGCACGATCGGGATGGCCTTGGCCTGGATCGGCGTCATCTCGGTATAACCGCTGTCTGACACAGCGCGCAGCAACTTGGCGTCGAGCGCCAGGGTGTTGAACAGCGTCTCGTGAACGGGCTGTTCGGTGCCGGGTATACCGGCCACATCGGGTTCATTCATGGGGCAGGATTATCCCCTGCCACCGCTACCTGCGAAAAATCAGCCAGCGCGGCGCCTTGAAACGCACGATGCGCCAATACAGCGACACGTACACCAGCCCAAACAACACGATGAGGCCACCCAGCACCAGGCTGTTGTTCCAGAACAGCACCGCAGGCACCACCGCGAACATGCACAGCAACCACAAGTAGGGCGACGTCATGGAATTGCGCTGCGTCAACGCCTGCGCGCTGTTGCTGCCCACCGCCCAGCGCATGACGCGGCGATACACCAGCGAATGCAGGTGGATGCCATCGGGCATGCTCGGCGACACCTCCTGCAAGACGCGGCGGCGGTAGATGGAGAACACGGTTTCGAACACCGGGTAGATGCACACCAGCAAAGGGAACATCGGCGAGACCTGGGCGTTGCGGTTCACCAGCAAAATCGCCAACTCGGCGATGAAAAAACCCAGGAAGTAGGCGCCCCCATCACCTAGAAAGATCAGCCCGGCGGGGAAGTTCCAAATGAAGAACCCCAGCACCGCGCCCACGCCGGCCAGCGCCAGATAGGCCACCAGGCGGTCATCGACCTGGAACGCCACGTAGGCCAGGCTGACCAGGATCAACACGCTGCACATCGACGCCAGGCCGTTGAAGCCGTCGATGATGTTGACGGAGTTGGCCACGCCGGCCACCACGAAGATGGTCAACAACGCCGCGCCCCATGGCTGCGCGACCAGCGTGTCCACGCCCGGCAGGTCGGTGCGCGCGATGCTCGCGTCGAGCACAACCCACGCCAACAGCGCTGACATCGCCGTGAAGAACAGACGCCGCCGCGGGCTCTGGTTCTTGGTGAAGTCTTCCGCCAACCCGGCCAGAAAGGCCGGCGCGCCACACAGCAGCAAGCTGGCCGCTTCAGCGCCCAAGGGCGGCCGCTGCCACCACATCAGGCACGTGGCCGCGACCAGCCCAGCCACGATGCCCAGGCCGCCCACCCGTGGCACCCCGCGAGCGTGAAACTTCTGCGGCCCGGAAAAATCGCGGTCATGGGAGGCATGGCCGGCGTCACGCGCCAAATGCACCACCATCACGGTCACGCCGAGCGAAACGGCAAAGGCCAGCAGCAGCGAAAGCATCGGCCGATTCTATGAGCGACACGCACGGGGGCGGCGCAAGCCTGTCCGTGTGACACCGCCTCAGACAGCGCCTCAGACAGCGTCTCAAACACCGCTTCAGACTCAGCTTTGGACACAGCGGTGGGCCGCGTGTCCGCAGGTCCGCGCAGGCATGCTGGGTCTGACACCTGCGCGCACTAGAATGCGCGCCGATGTTCGCTGGCCGGCATGTCCGTGCGCACCACGCGCCGCCCGGCCCCTAACCTGCCCCTTGAGACCGCGCCCTCGGCGCCGCTGCATGATTCGCATGACAAATAGCCTGGCGTGGGCCGTGTTGCTGTGGCTGGCCCTTGGCGCCAGCCCATCGGCACGATCGCAAGGCCAGGCGCAGGGGCAAGGCCAGGGGCAAACTGCAGGCTCCAGTGGCGCTGAACAGGCCACGCCAGGCGGCCCGATCCGCCTGCGCCAGCCCGCGCCGGCACCTGGCCAATTTACGCCGCGGGCAAACCAGGCGCTCAACCGCGATGGCACACCACGCGAGGCGGGGTCGGAAGGCGCGCGCGATGACACCAAGCCGAAGGTTTCGGAGTTTGAGCAGTACGTCAACCGCCTGGCCGGCACCGCGGATGCGCTGAGCATTCGCCGCTTCGGCGTTGACGCGCTCAACGCCACCTTGAGCACCACGTTGAGCGACATCGACAACGTCGACTTCAACCCCATGGTGCCGCAAGACTATGTGCTGCAGCCGGGCGATGAAGTGCTGGTCAGCCTGTGGGGCAGCGTTGATGCCGACCTGCGTTTGGTGGTCGATCGCTCTGGGCGCATCAGCATTCCGCGTGTCGGCCCGATCATGGTTTCGGGCCTGAAGCTGGCCGAGCTGCCCGATGCGGTGCAGCGCCGCGTGGCCCAGGTGTTCAAGAACTTCCAGCTCAGTGCCACCGTGGGCCAGTTGCGCGGGCTGCGTGTTTACGTCACCGGTTTCGTGGCCAAGCCCGGGCCGGTGGCGGTGAGCAGCTTGTCCACCCTGGTGGCAGCCCTGGCGCGCGCCGGCGGGCCCACGCTGGCTGGTGGTTTGCGTGACATCCAGCTGCGCCGTGGCCGCGAGGTGGTGGCCACGCTCGACCTGTACGAGCTGCTGCTCAAGGGCGACCGCAGCGCCGACCGGTTGTTGCAGGCTGATGACGTGGTGCATGTGGGCCCGGTGGGCGCGCAGGTGGCCATCATCGGTAGTGTCAACCGCGCCGCCGTGTTCGAGCTGCGCGTGGGCGAAACGGTGACTGACCTGCTGCGCATGGCCGGCGGCTTTGCGCCCGTGGCTGACATGTCGCGCGTCTCGCTCGAACGGCTTGACGACCGCGCCAGCGTGCGCATCACCGAGCTGGCCCTGCCCGCCAACGCCCGCGCCGAGTTGCGCAACGGTGATGTGCTGCGCGCCTTCAACGCGGTGGATGTGGCGCTGCCGGCGCAACGCCAGAACAAACGCGTGCGGGTGGACGGCGAAGTGGCCAAACCCGGTGAATACGTGCTGCCGCCGAACAGCTCGATCGCCGATGCGCTGAACGCCGCCGGTGGCCTGACGCCCGCGGCCTACCTTTTTGGCGCCGAATTCAGCCGCGAAAGCGTGCGTCAAACCCAGCAAACCAACTACGACCGCGCGCTGCGCGACCTGGAAACCGAATTCGCTCGCGCCGGCACTTCGCAACGCACCAGCAATGCCGACGAAGCGGCGGCGCAAACCGCGCGCGCTGCGGCCACCAGCCGGCTGGTGGAGCGCTTGCGCGCCATCCGCCCCAATGGCCGCGTGGTGCTGCGCATCAGCCCCAGCAATCCTGGCCTGCCCGAGCTGGCGCTCGAAGACGGCGACCGCCTGTACATCCCGCCGCGCCCCACCACCGTGGGCGTGTTCGGCAGCGTGTTCAATGCCGGCAGCTTTTTGCACACCAGCGGCCGCACGATCGAGGACTATCTCAACCTGGCCGGCGGCCCCACACGCGGCGCTGACGAAACAAGTGTCTTCGTCATCCGCGCTGACGGCAGCGTGGTCAGCAGCCCGCAGAACAAGCGCGGCTGGTTCACCCGCGGCGACGAATTGGCCAAGACGGCATCACAGCCCGGCGACACCATCTTCGTGCCCGAAGAAATGAACAAGAGCAGCTTCGTGCAAAACGCCAAGGACTGGACGCAGATCCTGTCGCAATTCGCGCTGGGCATTGCGGCGTTGAAGACGATCGGGAACTG
>JAYUHT010000494.1:0-9581 GCA_043766725.1 Burkholderiales bacterium
CGTAGAGCACGCTGCTGCGCGGTTCGGGCGCGAGTGGCTTGTTTGATTCGTTAGGAGGTGGTTCGTTGGCCCCATCAGCCTTGGGCGGGCCGTTGGCCCGCGTCGGGTCGCGCACCTCCACCACCAGCGCGCTGCGCGTGACCCAGCCCGCCGATTCATGCGGCCGCGGTGCGCGCGGCGCCGCATCAGCCAACACCGCCGGGCCCGACGCGACCTGCTTGCCTTGCAGCACGGCCGCCGCGGGCAAGGCGGCGCGCGGGGCAGTGGGGTCGAGGTCGAACGGCTGCACACGATCGTTGCTGTCCACCCAGGGTAGCGAATCGAGCGGCAGGCGCCAGCCCATGGGCGAGTCGCCCGGCACCAGCAGCATGCGTTCATCGCGCAGGAACCAGGCGCCGGTCTGCCAGCGCGGCCCGGCCGCGGTGGTGGCGTCGTGGGCCTTCAGAGGCAGCGCATAGCCCACGGCGCTGGCCAGGCCCTGGGTGAAGACGCGGCGCAGGCGTTCGCGTTCCAGCGGGTCGTCCAGCCTGGAGTCGAACGGGTTAACGTTCGACGGCAGCTTGCGCTCGCGCCACAGGTGGTACCAGGCGTCTTCATGGCCGGGCTGGATGTGCTGATCAGTCACCCCCAGGCGGGCGGCCAGCGCGGTGATGAAGCGCTGGGCGTCTTCGGCGGTGTAGGCATGGGCCTCGCGCTCATCGGCAAACAGGCCCGGGTCGTTCCAGCAGGGTTGGCCGTCGGCGCGCCAGCAAATGCTCAGCGCCCAGCGCGGCAACTGCTCGCCGGGGTACCACTTGCCCTGGCCGAAGTGCAGGAAGCCGCCGCTGCCATAGCGCTCGCGCAGCCGCTGCACCAGCGTTTGCGCACGCATGCGTTTGGTCGGGCCCAGCGCGTCGGTGTTCCATTCGGCGCCGTCGCGGTCATCCACGGCCACGAAGGTGGGCTCGCCGCCCATCGTCAGGCGCACGTCGCCGGCTTCAAGCTCTTGATCCACAGCCTCGCCCAGGGCCAGCACCTCGGCCCATTGCGCCTCGGTGTAGGGCAGGGTGACGCGGGGCGACTCGAAGACCCGCGCCACCGACATGTGGTGCTCGAACACGACCTCGCATTCGTCCATCGCGCCGCTCACCGGCGCCGCGCTGTTGGGCTGCGGTGTGCAGGCCAGCGGCAGGTGGCCTTCACCGGCGAACAGGCCCGAAGTCGGGTCTAGGCCCACCCAGCCGGCGCCTGGCAGGTAGACCTCGCACCAGGCGTGCAGGTCGGTGAAATCGGCGCTGCTGCCGCTGGGGCCGTCGAGCGCGGCGACATCGGCCTTGAGCTGGATCAGGTAGCCCGAAACGAAGCGCGCCGCCAGCCCCAGGTGGCGCAGCGCCTGCACCAGCAGCCAGGCGCTGTCGCGGCACGAGCCGCTGGCCAGCAACAGCGTTTGCTCGGGCGTTTGCACGCCGGGCTCCAGGCGGATGAGGTAGCGGATGCCGTGGTGCAGGCGCTGGTTGATGTCGACCAAGAAGTCGATCATGCGCCGCGGCTGGCGGCTGACCCCGGCCAGCCAGGTGGCGAAGGCCGGCGTGGCGGCTTCCTGGGCCAGGTAGGGCGCCAGCTCCTGGGCCTGTTCGGCGTCATAACGGAACGGATAAGTCTCTGCCAGCGGCTCAAGGAAGAAGTCGAACGGGTTGTAGACGGCCATCTCGGCCACCAGATCGACGCTGACCTTGAACTCCGTTGTGGGCTGGTTGAAAACCAGCCGCGCCAGGTGGTTGGCAAAGGCGTCTTGCTGCCAGTTGACGAAATGCGTGGCCGGCTCGACCTTCATTGAATACGCCAGGATCGGCGTGCGGCAATGCGGCGCCGGGCGCAGGCGCACGATGTGTGGCGACATCTCGACCCGCCGGTCATAGCGGTAGTGACTGACGTGATTCAGGGCAACGTGGATGGTCAATTCAAGCTTTCGAAGGAACCAGGGTTGGGGCAGCGCGGGCAGCTCAATGCGCGGCCAGGAAATCGCGACCGATGCCGGCGCCGATGTCGTTGATGCGATCCAGGAAGTGCGCCAAGAAGGCATGCAGGCCGCCAGCGAGGATTTCATCGATGCGGCCGAATTGCACCTCGCTTTGCAGGCGCCCGGCGCGGCGCCGGGTTTCGCTGCTTTGCTCGTTGGCCACGCGCTCGAGGTTGTCGACCAGCGCGTTCATGCACGCGGCCAGCGAGCGCGGCATGTCGGGGCGCAGGATCAGCAACTCGGCGACGCGATCAGGGCGGATCACGTTGCGATACACCTTGCGGTAGATCTCGAACCCCGAGACCGAGCGCAGGACTGCCGACCAGTGATAGAAGTCGACCTCGAGCGCGTCGCTGCCGCCGACCACGATCGGCTCGTTGCCCACCAGGGCCTGGAACTTCACATCGAGCAGCCGCGCCGTGTTGTCAGCGCGTTCAAGGAAGGTACCGATGCGTATGAAATGCAGCGCTTCGTCTTGCAGCATCGTGCCCACGGCCACGCCACGCGACAGGTGCGACCGGAACTTCACCCATTCGAACAGGCTGCCCGGGTCGCGCTCGAAGCTGCCTTCTCGCATCAGCCTGGAAAAATCGAGCCAGGTGGCGTTGGTGGTTTCCCACAGCTCGGTGGTCAAGGTGCCGCGCACGGCGCGCGCGTTCTCACGCGCCGCCGCCAGGCACGAGACGATGGACGACGGGTTGCCGGCATCGCACACCATGAAGTGCATGACGCTTCGGGCGTCGGCCTGCGCATGATGCTGGTGAAACGCCTGGGTCAACTCCGAGATGCCCAGCACGCCGGCCCAGCCTTGCTGCGCCCGGTCGGCCGACTGCGGCAGCAGCGCGGTCTGGTAGTTCACATCCAGCATCCGCGCGGTGTTCTCGGCGCGCTCCATGTAGCGTGACATCCAGAACAAGTGGTCTGCGGTTCGTGACAGCATCACTGCGCTCCTCGGTGGCCGAGAACACAGCTGCGCGCTGACGCGCGCGCCATGCTTTTGGCTACGCCGCGAGCGCGTTGCGCTCGACCGGCGCGCTCCATGTAGCGCGACATCCAGAACAAGTGGTCCGCGGTTCGTGACAGCATCGCTCAACCCTCCTTCAGGCTTCGAGAACCCAGGTGTCCTTGGTGCCACCGCCCTGCGAAGAATTGACCACCAGCGAGCCTTCAATCAAGGCCACCCGCGTCAGGCCACCGGGCACCATCTGCACGCGCTTGTGGGCTGACTTGCCCGACAGCACGAACGGCCGCAGGTCGATGTGGCGCGGCGCAATGCCGCTTTCAACATCGGTGGGGCAGGTGGACAGCGACAGTGTCGGCTGCGCGATGTAGTTAGAAGGGTTGGCCAGCAGCCGGGTGCGGAAGGCCTCGATCTCGGCATGCGTGGCGGCAGGGCCCACCAACATGCCATAGCCTCCGGCGCCATGCACCTCCTTCACCACCAGTTCACCCAGGCGCGCGAGCACATGGCTCAACTCGGCGGGCTTGCGGCACTGCCAGGTCGGCACGTTTTCCAGGATCGGCTTTTCGCCGAGATAGAACTCGATCATCTGCGGCACATAGGGGTAGATCGACTTGTCGTCGGCCACGCCGGTGCCGATGGCGTTGCACAGTGTGACGTTGCCGCGGCAGTAGGCGTCGACCAGGCCGGCGCAACCCAGGGTGGAATCGGCGCGGAACACCACCGGGTCGAGGAAGTCGTCGTCCATGCGGCGGTAGATGACATCGACGCGGCGTGGCCCGCGTGTGGTGCGCATGTAGACGAAATGGTCGCGCACGAACAGATCCTGGCCCTCGACCAGCTCAACGCCCATTTGCTGCGCCAGGAAGGCATGCTCGAAGTAGGCACTGTTGTGCATGCCCGGCGTGAGCAGCACCACATGGGGCTCGTCGGCCGAGGTGGGCGCCACATCGCGCAGGGTGTCGAGCAGCAGGTCAGGGTAATGCGCCACCGGCGCCACGCGGTGCTCGGCAAACAACTCAGGGAACAGGCGCATGCTCATCTTGCGGTCTTCGAGCATGTAGCTCACGCCACTGGGCACGCGCAGGTTGTCTTCCAGCACGTAGTAGGTGCCACCGCCATCAGGCCGCGCGGCACGCACGATGTCGACGCCGGCGATGTGCGAATAAATGTCGCCGGGCACCGGCACGTTCATCATTTCGCCCCGGAACTGCGCGTTGTTCAGCACCTGCTCGGCGGGCACGATGCCGGCCTTGAGAATGGCCTGGGTATGGTAGACATCGTGCAAAAAGCGGTTCAGCGCCATCACGCGCTGGGTCAGGCCGGCATGCAGGTTGGCCCATTCGTCGGCCGGGATGATGCGCGGAATCAGGTCGAACGGAATCAGGCGTTCGGTGCCTTCGTTGCCCGTGTTCTCGTCCTTGTCGCCATAGACGGCGAAGGTGATGCCCACGCGGCGAAAGATCAGTTCGGCCTCGGCGCGGCGCGCGGCCATCAGCTCGGCGCTCTGGCGTTCAAGCCAACGCTGATACCCAAAGTAGTGCGCCCGCACCGAATCGGGGCCAGCTTGCATTTCATCGAAACGGGGTGTCGTCATTGGCAGGGCCGTTGTTTTGGGGATAGTGAAGCACCATCCGTGCCCGCCGTCAAAGCGCAGTCGCTTTGAGTTGGTGCGGTGCTAGCCGATGTCGCTCACGTGCAGCCCGAAGCTGCCCTTGCGGTGGTCTTCGAAGAAGCGCTGCAACGTTTCGCGCACGGTGCGAAAGGCGATCTCGTCCCAGGGAATCTCGTGTTCATGAAAGAGCTGGGCTTCGATGGTTTCCGGCCCGGGCTCGAAGGCCGTGTCCAGCAGACGGGCGCGATAGAACAAATGCACCTGGCCCACCCGCACCACATTGAGCAGGGAAAAAAGACCTAACAGTTCGATGCGTGCGCCGGCTTCTTCTACCGTTTCGCGCAACGCGCCTTCGGTGGTGGTTTCGCCGAGCTCCATGAAGCCGGCCGGCAGCGTCCACTTGCCGAATCGCGGCTCGATATTGCGCCGGCACAGCAGCACCTCGTCACCCCAGACCGGCACCGTGCCCACCACGTTGAGCGGGTTCTCGTAGTGGATTTCGCCGCAGCCGGTGCACACGGCGCGCGCGCGGTTGTCGTCGCTGGGCACGCGGTAGTCGGTAGGCTGGCCGCAGGCGCGGCAGTGGCGGATTCGGCGCGGTTCGAACATGCTGGCAGTGTAGGGTGCGCCCAAAACTGTCGCGTCGCGCCAGCCCTCCCAAGCCGTCAAGGAAAGTGGCAGAGACTCATTTCTTTGACGGCCGCATGGCATGATGGCCGCGGCAGCGCCGCCGCACGACGGTGCAGGAAAACGGCATGGAACTGTTCAACTACTTTCGCTCATCGGCCTCTTACCGGGTGCGCATTGCGCTGGCACTGAAGGGGCTGGACTACGACTACCGCAGCGTGCACCTGCCCAAGAGCGAGCACCTCAATGAGTCTTACTCAGCGGTGTCGGCCTCGCGGCTGGTGCCACTGTTGCGCGACGGCGAGCACGGCATCACGCAGTCTCTGGCGATCATCGAATACCTCGACGAAACCCATCCCCAGCCGCCGCTGATGCCGGCTGACGCGCTGGGCCGCGCCCGGGTGCGCGCCTTGGCGCAAGACGTGGCGTGCGAGATCCACCCGCTGAACAACTTGCGCGTGCTGCGCTACTTGGTGCACACCCTCAAGGTCAGTGAAAACGACAAGAACCGCTGGTACCGGCATTGGGTGGAAACCGGCCTTGAAGTGGTGGAACGCCAGCTCGCCGCTCAACCCGCACGTTACTGCCATGGTGATGCGCCTACGCTGGCCGACTGCGCCTTGGTACCGCAGATCTTCAACGCCCAGCGCTTCGATTGCCGGCTCGACCACGTGCCCAATGTCATGCGGGTGCACGCGGCCTGCATGAAGCTGCCGGCCTTCGACGAGACACGCCCCGAAGCGTGCCCGGATGCCGAGTGACTTGCTGCCTCAGGCTCTGAGGCCGCAATGGGCGGCGCCTGCAAACGTGGGCGCCTTGATGAGCACGCGCAACGGCGGCGTGAGCCAGCCGCCCTTCAACAGCTTGAACCTGGGCAGTGGCAGTGGCGACGAGCCCGGCGCCGTGGCCGGCAACCGAGCGCGCTTTGCCGCGGCCCTGGGCGCACAGCCGTTCTGGTTGCGCCAGGTGCACGGCGTGGCGGTGGTTGAAGCCAGCCGTGCCGGGCTGGCCCTGCCCGCGCCGCCGGCGGATGCGTCTTTCACAAGCGAGCCCGGCGTGGCCTGCACCGTGCTGGTGGCCGACTGCCTGCCGGTGCTGTTTGCCGCCGCCAACGGCCGCGCCGTGGCCGCCGCGCATGCCGGCTGGCGCGGCCTGGCCGCGGGCGTGCTGCAAGCCACGCTGGCGCGGGTGTGCACCGCCGCAGGCTGTGCGCCTGTGGAGGTGGCGGTTTGGCTGGGGGCCTGCATCGGGCCGCGCCAGTTTGAAGTGGGCGCCGATGTGTTGGCGGCCTTCGCGCCGATGTCTGATGAACACCTCGCAGATCTGTTCAAACCTCGCCCGCGCGCTGACGGTGCGATGCGGTGGTTGGCCGATTTGCCAGGCCTGGCGCGCCGCGTGCTGCACCACGCCGGCGTGGCCGACGTGGCCAGCCTCGATGCCTGCACGGTGGCGCAGCCGCAGCACTACTTTTCATATCGGCGCGACGGCGCTTCGGGCCGCATGGCGGCGGCGGTATGGTTGAAGCTTTGATGCGAACCAGGTGCGCGAGGCGGCCCGCAGGCTGGCAAGCACGCTTGCGGCGCGGGAACGTCGACGGCGGCGATGTTCCATATGACGGAATATGCTTTCGTTATGAGGAAATACATGTCACCTTGTGGTAAGGTTCGCGGCCTAAAACATCAGCCGCACCGGCGCATCCGGCGCTAAACCATCTACCCTTGCGGCCGCGCGCTCGCCGTTGCGGCGCCCGTCATTCAGGATGTGAAGCATGAGCCTGTCACCCAACCCATTCATTCCCGATCTCGGCGCATTGGCCTTGCCCGAGTTGTTCCAGGGCCTGGCCGGTGTGCGTGTCGAACCGGCCAAGCTGGCGCAGGTGCAGGCTGATTACCTGACCCGCGCCACTGCCCTGTGGAACGGGCAGTTTGGCCTGGCCAGTGGCGTTGACAAGCCTGGCTTGGCCGACCGCCGCTTTGCCGCCAAGGAATGGGCGGCCAACCCGGCGGCAAGCTTTGCTGCGCAGATGTACCTGCTCAATGCCGGCGCCCTGGCGCAGTTGGCCGAAGCGGTGGAGGGCGATGCCAAGACCAAAGCTCGCCTGCGCTTTGCAGTGCAGCAGTTCGTAGATGCGGTCAGCCCCAGCAACTTCCTTGCGCTGAACCCGGAGGCGCAGCAAAAGGCCTTGGCCAGCAATGGCCACAGCTTGACCCAGGGCCTGCAGTTGCTGATGCAGGATGTGCGCAAGGGCCATGTCTCGCAGACCGACGAAACCGCGTTTGAAGTCGGCCGCAACGTGGCCACTACCGCAGGCACAGTGGTGTTTGAAAACGAGCTGTTGCAGCTGATCGAATACAAGCCGCTGGGTGCCAAGGTCTACGAGCGGCCGATGTTGTTCGTGCCGCCCTGCATCAACAAGTTCTACATCATGGACTTGCAGCCCAACAACTCGCTGATCCGCTACACCGTCGAGCAGGGCCACCGGCTGTTCGTGGTGAGCTGGCGCAATGTCGATGAGTCATTGGCCAACCGCACCTGGGACGACTATATCGAGCACGGGGCCATCCGCGCCGTCAACGTGGTGCAGGAGCTCACCGGCAGCGCAACCCTCAACACGTTGGGCTTTTGCGTCGGCGGCACCATTCTGAGCACCGCCTTGGGCGTGCTCGCCGCGCGCGGTGAACAGCCGGCGCACTCGCTCACCCTGCTGACCACTTTGCTCGACTTCAGCGACACCGGTGTGCTTGAAGTCTTCATTGACGAAGCTTCGGTGAAGCAGCGTGAATCCACGCTGGGCGAAGCCGCAGCCGGTGGCCCCAAGCTGCTCAAAGGCAAAGAATTGGCCACCACCTTCAGCATGCTGCGCCCGAACGACCTGGTGTGGAACTATGTGGTCAGCAACTACCTCAAGGGCGAGGCGCCACCGGCGTTCGACCTGCTGTACTGGAACGGTGACTCCACCAACTTGCCGGGCCCGATGTATTGCTGGTACCTGCGCCACACCTACTTGCAGAACGAATTGAAGATTCCCGGCAAGCTCACCGTCTGTGGTGAAAAACTTGATCTGGGCAAGATCAAGGCGCCGGTGTATGTGTATGCCTCGCGCGAGGATCACATCGTTCCCTGGCAGGCGGCCTATGGCACGACGCAAATCTTGAACGGCAAGAAGCGCTTCGTGTTGGGTGCGTCGGGCCACATTGCCGGTGTCATTAACCCGCCTTCGAGCAACAAGCGCAATTACTGGGTGCAAGACCAATTGCCCGCAGCCGCTGACGACTGGATGACTGGCGCCAAGGCGGTGCCCGGCAGTTGGTGGACCGACTGGGCGGGCTGGCTAAAGGGCCATGGCGGTAAGCAGCTTGCCGCGCCCAAGGCACCGGGCAGCCGCCGCTTCCCGGCCATCGAACCGGCGCCGGGCCGCTATGTGAAGCAAGCGGCCTAAAGAATTTTTGCGTGTTGCGGCGGTGGCGGGCTTGACGGCAAAGCCAGGGGGCGCCACCCTAGCAGCGTGATCACTTCGCAACCAACGGAGACCAAAACATGGCACAGAAACTAGCGTACGTCACGGGCGGCATGGGTGGCATCGGCACCGCCATCTGCCAGCGCCTGCACAAAGAAGGCTTCAAGGTCATTGCTGGCTGCGGCCCCAGCCGTGATTTCAATAAATGGCTCGATGAGCAAAAGGCCCTGGGCTACTCCTTTCACGCATCGGTGGGCAACGTGGCCGATTGGGAAAGCACGGTCGAAGCCTTCACCAAGGCCGTGGCCGCGCACGGCTCGATCGACGTGCTGGTGAACAACGCCGGCATCACGCGCGACCGCATGTTCCTGAAAATGAGCCCGGAAGACTGGAAGGCGGTGATCGACACCAACCTGAACAGCATGTTCTACGTCACCAAGCAAGTGGTGCCGGGCATGGTTGAAAAGGGTTGGGGCCGCATCGTTCAGATCAGTTCGGTCAACGGTGAAAAGGGCCAGGCCGGGCAGACCAACTATTCGGCGGCCAAGGCCGGCATGCACGGCTTCACCATGGCGCTGGCACAGGAAGTGGCCAACAAGGGTGTCACGGTGAACACCGTGAGCCCGGGCTACATCGGCACCGACATGGTCCGGGCCATCAAGCCCGAAGTGTTGGAAAAAATTGTCGCCACCATTCCGGTCAAGCGCCTGGGCAAGCCGGAAGAAATCGGCTCCATCGTGGCCTGGCTGGCGAGTGAAGACTCGGGCTTTTCCACCGGCGCCGACTTTAGCTGTAACGGTGGATTACACATGGGATGAGCGCGACGCTGTAGCCGTGCGACCGCCGCGGAACTGGCTTTGCCAGGCCGCTGGCGGTGCCCCCTTTGAGGGGGAAAGCGGCGTCAGCCGCTTCGGGGGTGGGC
>JAYUHT010000495.1:0-3597 GCA_043766725.1 Burkholderiales bacterium
GGTCTACTTCGGTGCCAACAACAACCAGCTCTACCAGACCACCCTGCTGGGCACCGGCGTGGCCAAGTTCGGTGCACCCATTCCCGGGTTCACGGGTGAGGTGTATGTCAGCAGCTCGCTGGGCATCGGCGGCTATGGTGCGCGTGACATTTTTGCCGGCTCCGAAGCCCTGGGCACCGTGTACCGCATTGCGAACAATGGCAGCTCGCAGGGCAATTTCGTCACCGGCTTAATAGGCGGCGTGCGCAGCATCGCGTTCGACCCCTACGGCTTGTATGGCAACCAGATGATCGTGGCCACCTCCGCAGGCAATGTCTACAGGGTGAGCAACACCGGCACGGCCAGTTTGCTGGCATCGGTGGGCGAAGACGCTGAAGGTCTGAGCTTTGCACCGCAGAGCTTCGGCAACTACGCCGCGGGCACGCTGTTCGTGGCATCCGAGGGCTCAGGTACGCTGCGCGCCGTCGCGCCGAACGGCACCATGAGCACCGTCATCACTGGCTTGTTTGGGGCTGAAATGGTGAGTTTCGTGCCCACCAACCTGGGCAGCAGCGGCAATCCTGTTGAAGGCTTTTACGCAGCCTCATTTGCCGTCAATGTGGTCAAGGCACCGGCCTCAGACTTCGCAGCCTACATCGGCGACGCCATCATCACCGGTGAAACGGGGCACCAGGTCTGGCGCGTGCGCTGGGACGCTGCCACCTCCACCTTTGTGTCCAGTGTGCTGGGCGAGTTCCCGGCGCAGCCTGAAGACGGCATTTTCGTCACCGCCGACATCATCAACACCACGCCGGCGGTGCCCGAGCCAGGCACCTGGGCCTTGATGTTGGGTGGCCTGGCTGCCCTGGGCGCCGTAGCGAGAAGGCGAAACGCGCGACGCGCGAATTGATTTTCGGTTTTGAGTCAACACACGGCGCCCGGTGGGCGCCGTTTCATTTGACGGGCGCCGTTTCATTCGCATCACCGCTCAAGCATTGCTGCTGGCACGCACCTCTTCTATTGAAGTGACACCGGCCAGCACCTTCTCGATGCCGTCTTGCCGCAGGGTGTTCAGCCCTTCGCTTTGCGCCGTGGCGAGCAGTTCGTTGGGCCGCGCGCCGGTTTGAATAAGGTGGCGCATCTGGCGTGAGCCCACCAGCAGTTCATGAATGCCGGCGCGGCCGCGAAAGCCGGAGTTGTCGCAATTCGGGCAGCCCTTGCCGAAGTAGTGGCGCAGCTTGCCATCCGTGCCGAAGCGTTCCGTCCACGCGGCCAGCACGTCTTCGCGCTTGGGCTGGTTTTCGCATTCGCCGTACGACTTCATGTAGTCGCCCAGAAGCTCCGTCACTTCCTCTGCGCTGGCCTCGCGCGAATCCTTGCACTTGGCGCAAATGCGGCGCACCAGGCGCTGCGCCAGCACGCCGAGCAGGGCGTCGGCAAAGTTGAACGGATCCATGCCCATGTCGAGCAAGCGCGTCACCGTTTCACACGCGCTGTTGGTGTGCAACGTGCTCATCACCAGGTGGCCGGTGAGCGAGGCTTCGACGGCCATTTGCGCGGTTTCGCTGTCGCGGATTTCACCGACCATGATCACGTCGGGGTCGGCGCGCAAGAAGGCCTTCAGCGCCTTGGCGAAAGTGAAGTCGATCTTCGGGTTCACCTGCACCTGGCGGATGCCGGCCTGGGTGATTTCTACCGGGTCTTCGGCGGTCCACAGCTTGCGCTCGGGCGTGTTGATGAAGCCCAGCACCGAATGCAGCGTGGTCGTCTTGCCCGAGCCCGTGGGCCCCACACACAAGAGCATGCCGTAGGGGCGTTCTGAGCACGCCTTGAGCTTGCGCAGGTTCTCCGGCGCCAGGCCCAGGTCGTTCAGCGGAATCGGCTTGGCCGATGCCAGCAGCCGCAGCACCGCGTCTTCCAACCCGTTGTTGGTGGGGATGGTGGCCACGCGCAGTTCCAGCCGTGCGCCGGGCACGAACTTGCCGAAATTGATCTTGCCGTCTTGCGGTTTGCGGCGCTCGGAAATGTCGAGGTCGCACATGATCTTGATGCGCGCAATCAGCGCGCTGCGGTAGGTGTTCGGCAGCTCGATGTAGGGGCGCAGCAGGCCGTCTTTGCGAAAGCGGATCTTCACCTTCTGCTTGCCCGGCTGGCACTCAACATGGATGTCTGACACGCCTTGTGCTTGCGCCTCGACGATCATCGAATTGATCAGCCGCACCAGCGAGTTGTCGCTCTGCTCAATCTGACTGCCGGCGTCGCCCTCTTCGTGTTCGCCGTTGGTTTGCTGTTCCAGTGACGCCAACAGTTTGCCGGCGTCGTCCAGTTCGTAGTCGTTTGACCCCTCGGCTTCCGCAGCCGCCAGTTTGGCCGCCTGCACGTCGGCGCCCATGCGCTCGTAAGCTTTGTCGATGGCGCCGGGCAGGGCTTGCGAGAACGCCAGCACCGGCAACACCTTGCCCTGGATGGCGAACTCGATCTCGTCGATCTTGTCGGGCCGCGACGGGTCGTCCAACGCCACGATCAGCCGCCCGGCACGCAGCAGCAGCGGCAGCGCCTGCAAGCGCGTGGCCACCGGGTAGGGCAGTTTGGCCAGGGCGTCGGTCTCGGCCGGGAAGGCCGCCACGTCCACCAGCGGGTAGCCCATCTTGCGCGCCAGCGCGGTTTGCAGGTCGGGCCGGGTCACGTAACCCATGCGCACCAGCACCTCGCCCAAGGGCACGCTGCGGTCTTCACGCTGCTGCGCCAGCGCCTCTTTCAGTTGCTCGTCGTTGATGAAGCCCAGCGCGATGAGCGCCTCGCCGATGCGCACCATGGGCATGCGCGACTGCTGGGCGATGGCCTCAACCAGTTGTTCCGGAGTGACGATCTGGCGTGTGAGCAGGATGTCGCCGATCTTCTGATGGCGCAGTTGGTTCTGCTGCTCCAGGGCCGACTGCACCTGCTGCGGTGTGGCCAGGTGTTGTTCGATCAACACTTCGCCGATGCGCTGGCCGATGTCGGCGTGGCTGTACGCTGCGCGCGGCACAAAGCTGCGGCGCAGCTGGCCAGCGTCGCCCAGCGGCTCGAACAGGAACAGCCCGGCTTCGCTTTCCACATGCCCCAGGGTCTGGCCCTCCAGCGCGGGCGCGGCGTTCAGGGCGATGCTGAATTTGGTGCTGGTGGCGGCATCCAGCCCGTGCAAGGCAGTGTCGCCCGCGGCCGGCTCCTGGCGTGTCAGCGGCGCGGTGAGGATCAAGCGGCGAAACTGCGAAAAGCGCAGCGGCATGGCGGTACGTGCCGGCGCCACGATCACCTGGGCCACGCTGGCAGCCAAGTCCAGCAGCACCAATTGCCCTTTCATCAGGCGGCCGTTGGTGCCTTCGATTTCGCAGCCCAGCGGCTGCATCATGGGCTGGGGCGGCGCGTAGCAGGCGAACGGCGGCGTCGGCCAGGCAAAGCGCTCTTGTGCGGCCGGCGGGGCAGCACCCTCTTGCGGCACCAGGCTGAGTGGCGGCATTGAAAGATCGGACATCTGGGCGCTTTTCCCCGGGGCTGAGCGTGCACTGCGGCGCCCGAGCCGGGCGTTACGCTGGTTCGGCCCATCCTAGGTTCGGTGCGGCGCGGCAAAGCGCGAAA
>JAYUHT010000496.1:0-3589 GCA_043766725.1 Burkholderiales bacterium
ATTCGTAGAAGGCCTGCGGGTCACCGCCGAACATCTGCAACACCTGCAAGACCGGCTGCGCGAGTCGCTGCTCGACCTGCGCCGCACGGTGGGCCTGGGCCACATTGCCTGGGGCCTGGTGGTGCGCCTGGAAGACGGCCAGGTGCGGCTGGAGCCCGGCGTGGCGCTGTCGCCCGACGGCGTGCGCCTGGCCATTGATTCACCGCTGAGCCTGGGTGCTGCGGCCGTGGGCCAGCGCGTGGTGCTGCGCGCCGCGAACGCCGACCGCGCCGCGCTGCGGGTGGGCAACACGCCCACCGTCATCACCCTGGCTTGCACGGCAACGGCCGAGGTGGACGATGGCAGCGATGTAGGTGCCGATGCCTTGGTGGTGGCCCGCATCATCCCCAGCGCCGGCAACCCCGCGGCGCAACAAGACGCTGCGCTGTTCGTGGCCGCCGGCAGCCACACGCACAGCGGTGAACACCGGCAAGACGCCCAGGGCCGCTGGTACTTTGACGGCGCGCCTCTGGCCGCCGATGTGGGGGGCGTTGGCCCCGCCGGGCCCCCTGGCCCCATCGGACCTGATGGAGCGGCCGGCCCCCCTGGCCCCATCGGGCCCGATGGGGCGGCCGGACCACCGGGGCCGAATGGGCCACCCGGCCCGGCCGGGGCCGATGGTGCGGCCGGCCCAGTTGGGCCGGTGGGTCCCGAAGGCGCTGCTGGGTTGGCCGGGCCTGGTGGCCCGGCTGGCCCGGCTGGGGCAGCGGGCGAGCCTGGCCCATCTGGCCCCGCGGGGCCTGAAGGCCCGGCCGGCCCCCCTGGGCGCGACGGCGGGGCGGCTGACGTCGGCCCGCCCGGCCCGGCGGGGCCAACAGGCCCAACGGGCGAACCCGGGCCGGCGGGTGAACCAGGCCCGGTGGGCCCGGTTGGCCCGGTTGGCCCGGTGGGCCCGGTGGGCCCAGCAGGCGAGACCGGGCCGCAAGGCTTGGTTGGCGCAGCAGGGCCTGCGGGGCCAGAAGGCCCGACCGGACCTCAAGGCGAGACCGGCCCCGCGGGCGCGGTTGGGGCGACGGGCGAAGCCGGCGCCACGGGGGCCACCGGCGCCCAGGGGGAGGCTGGCGTACCCGGTGTGCCGGGCCTGGCCGGAGAGCCTGGCAGACAAGGCGAGCCAGGGCCGGCCGGGGAACCCGGTGCGCCCGGACCCCAGGGCACCCCGGGTGTACCGGGCACACCGGGAACACCGGGCACACCCGGCGCGCCGGGCCCGCAAGGCGTTCAGGGCCCGCCGGGCGACATTGCCCAGCTCGACTGGCCGTTCATTGAAAAGACGAACTGGCCACAAGGCGCCGGGCTGCGCGCGGTGGATGCCTTTGCCGTGTTGGAAAGAGTCTCGCTCACCTTGTCTGCCCGGTTGCACGCCAAGACGCAGGAAAGCCAGCCCAAGGTGGTGCAGGTGTGGTTCGAACCGATCCCGCCGCGCAGCGCCACCAACGCGATCGGCCCGCTGCCCTTGCTCACCTTGCACGGCGATCAAAAGCTGGGCCCGCGCGAAGTGAACTGGTCGATCAGCGACGAAAAGGAACGCACCATCCGAGCCTTGCAAACGCAGGGCCGGGTGATGCTGCGCGTGCACTGCGGCCACCTGGTTGACGACAAGGAGCGCTCGTTTTCATCGTCGGTGGATGCGCTGGTGGGCGTGAAGTCGCCGCACTTGCCGGCCGGCGTGTTCGAGGGCTGGTTCTTTGTCGTCGGCGACAACGTGGTGCCCAGCACGGGCGGCGGGATCATCGATCCGCGCATTGATTCGCGCATCAACACCCGCATCACCCCAGCGGCGAAGAAGGTGCCGGGCAAAAGACCGAAGTGACGTTGCCGCCGAACCCGGGCCACGGCGGACGCCGCTCTCGGCCCGGGGCTTGCCCGCGGTGACCCGCGCGTCGCTTCAGCCGCGCCGGCCCACTTCCACCACCTCGCGCGTCCAGCCCAGGGCCTGCTCGCTTAACGTTAGACCTAAGCCAGGCCGCGTGGGCACGAGCATGCGGCCGTTCTTGATTTCGATGCGCTCGTTGAACAGCGGCTCCAGCCACTCGAAGTGTTCCACCCAGGGCTCGCGCGGGTAGGCTGCGGCGAGGTGGATGTGCAGCTCCATCGCGAAGTGCGGCGCCAGCATCAGGCCGGCATGGTCGGCCAGGGTGGCGATGCTCAGGAACGGCGTGATGCCGCCCACGCGCGGGGCGTCGGGCATCAGATAGTCGGCCGCGCGGTGGTTGATCAAATCTGCATGCTCGCCGGCGCTGGTGAGCATTTCGCCGGTGGCGATCGGTGTGTCGAACTGCGCGGCCAGCGCGGCATGGCCTTCATGGTCGTAGGCATCGAGCGGCTCTTCGATCCACACCAGCTTGAAGGGCTCGAAGGCGCGGCACATGCGCTGCGCGGTGGGGCGATCCCACTGCTGGTTGGCATCCACCATCAAGGGCGCCTCTTCACCCAGGTGTTTGCGCACGGCCGCCACGCGCTGCATGTCGAGCGCGCCATCGGGCTGGCCCACCTTCAGCTTGATGCCGCCAATGCCGCGCTCGCGCGAGGCCGCGGCGTTGACCAGCAGTTGATCGAGCGGCGTGTGCAAAAAGCCGCCCGAGGTGTTGTAGCACTGCACCGATTCACGGTGCGCGCCCAGCAGCTTGGCCAGCGACAGGCCGGCGCGGCGCGCCTTCAAGTCCCAAAGCGCCACGTCGAACGCGCCGATGGCCTGTGTGGCCAGCCCGCTGCGCCCCACCGACGCGCCGGCCCAGCACAGCTTGTCCCACAGGCGGGCGATGTCGTTGGCGTCTTCGCCGATCAGCGCCGGTGCAACTTCCTTCGCATGGGCAAACTGGCCGGGCCCGCCGGCACGCTTGCTGTAGCTGAAGCCCAGGCCTTCATGGCCGCTGGCGGTTTGCACCTGCGCAAACAGCATGGCGATTTCGGTCATTGGCTTTTGCCGGCCGGTCAACACCTTGGCATCGCTGATCGGGTGGGCCAGCGGCAGGTAGCAAGACGAGACTTTCAGCCAGGTGATCTGATCGTGCATGCCTTTATTCCGGCTTGATGCCCGCGGCCTTGATGACCTTGGTCCACAACTCGATCTCGCTCTTTACGAAGTCGTTGTAGGCCTTGGCGCCGGGCGTTGGCAACACGAAGCCAACCGACTCCAGGCGCTGCTTGATTTCTGCTGAGGCCATGATCTTTTTCAACGCCGCTTCGAGCTTGTCGACGATGGGCTGCGGCGTGCCCTTGATGGCCGACATGCCCGACCAGCTCAGCGCCTGGAAGCCCGGGAAGCCGCTTTCGGCCAAGGTGGGCACGTCCGGATACAGCGGGTTGCGCTGCAGGCTTGACACCGCCAGCGCGCGCAGCTTGCCTGATCGCACATGCGGCAGCGCGGTGTCCTGGTTGATGAACATCAGCGGGATCTGGCCGCCCAGCAGGTCTTGCATCATCGGCCCGCCGCCGCGGTAGGGGATGCCCACCATGAAGAAGCCATTGCAGGCCTTCCGGCCCTGCGGGCATTCGCTGGCGCGCTGCTTGAGCAGCGCCATCGCCATGTGGCCCGAGGCCGCGTGGGTGA
>JAYUHT010000497.1:0-3580 GCA_043766725.1 Burkholderiales bacterium
AGATCGTCACCCAGGCCGGCACGCCCAAGGAGAAGCGCTTTGCCGGCCAGTCTTACCTGCTGAACTACGGCCTGCCGCACTTCTTCTTCCACGTGACCACGGCCTACAACATCCTGCGCCACAACGGCGTGGCGGTGGGCAAGACCGATTTCATCGGCAGCTACTGATCGCCCTTGGCCGGCGCCAGCGCCAGCCGGCGCCGGCTGACATAGCGCCGTGGCTGGCCACTGACCGGGTCGATGAAGGCCAGCTCGCGGGCCAGCAATTGCAGCGGGTTGGCGTAGCCAGGCGCCGCACCCGCTGGCGGCTCGGGCCACAGGCTGGGGTAGATGCGGTCGCCGACGATGGGCAGGCCCAGGTGGTTGAGCTGGGCGCGCAACTGGTGGCGGTGGCCGGTGTGCGGGATCAAGCGGTAGTGGGCCAGCGGGCCGGGCTGGCCGTCGGTGGGCGGCAGCCGGCCGATCAACTCGATCTGCGTTTCGGCATTGGGCTCGCCGGGCACCACCTGCACTTGCATGAAACCCGGGCCTGGCACATCGGCCAGGCGCTGGCGCAGCCGCTGCGGCAGCAGCAGATCAGCCCGCCAGGGCGCCACCGCTTCGTAGGCCTTGTGCACCTGCCGGCTGCGCAGCAGTGCGTGGTAGGCCGCGCGCTGGGCCGGCTGCACGATGAAGGCCAGCACGCCGGCGGTCTCGCGATCCAGCCGGTGCATGGGCACCAGGCCGGGCAAGCCCAGCTGCTGCTGCACGCGCAGCAGCACCGTCTGCTGCAGGTGGCGGCCGCCGGGTGTGGCGGCCAGGAAATGCGGCTTGTCCACCACCACCAGCTGTTCATCGTGGTGCAGCAGTTCCACCTCGAAGGGCACGCGCGGCTCGGGCGGTGGGCTGCGCCAGTACCAGAGCAGGCTGCCGGGCGGGCAGGATGACTCGGCCTGCAGCGTTTGCCCCTGGGCGCCCAGCACCTCGCCGCAGGCCAGGCGGTGCGGCCAGCTGCCAGCCACCGCCGGGAAACGCGCCTCCAGGAAGCCCAGCACCGTGGCCCAGGGCCCCGCCGGCACCGCCACCCGGCTAGGCGGCACGCCGTCGCGCGGCGGCGGGCGCCAGAGCGGCTCAGGCCGGGCCAAGCAGGCTCACTGGGCGGCCTGCGTGCTGCGCACTTCGGCATTCGCCCTTGGGGCGGCCCGGCGGGCTCACTGGGGTACCTTCATGCTTCGCATTCAGGAATTCGCCCTTCGGGCGGCCGGGCGGGCTCATGGCTTGCGCTCCCGCGTGGTGCGCGGCGGCCCGCGCAGGCCTTCGAACGGCGCTCGCAGGGGGTACAGGCTGGCACGGTCGACCAGGCTGAGCATTTCGTCGGCCGCACGCAGTGTGGTGGGGTGCGGCGTGTAGCCGGCGCGCGGGGAGATGTAGCTGGCCATTTCGCGCGCCAGCGCCAACTGCTGCAGCGGGGCTTCGGCCAGCATCGCGATGACCAGGTTCTCCAGCGCGATCACGCGAACATGCAGTTGCACCAGCTCGGCTTGGGTCAACGGCGGGTCGTCGCGCAGGGGTGCCGGCGGCACGGGCGCCACGTCATCGCTCGCGGCAGCGCTGTCCCAGCGCGCCAACGCGAAGGCGCGCAACTGCGCGCGGTCAGCGGCGCTCAGGGCGCGCGCCTCAGTCTGGTGCCTGTCGTTGGCAGGTGCAGCGTGCGACGCCGCACAAGGCTCCAGCGGCGCACCGGCCTGCGCCAGCAACGGCGCCGCAACTGCCGGCACCGGGGCCGTGGGCTGGGCTGAAAGGCACTTCATGATCCGCCTTGGGTTGTGTCGGCATCGCGCCCGTGGCGCTTGAGCCTGGCCGCGGGCGAACCAGCAGTTCGCCATCGCGCTGCGCGTTCATGGCGGCGTGCCCATGTGCGAACGTCAAGCGTTCCGATCGTCCACGCCATGCAGACACAGCGTCTGTGCGCCAGCGTACACAGCGAACTGGAGTGGCCGCTGCAGCGCGGCGGCGCGCCTACCAGGGCAGTGAATAGGTCTTCACGTTGGTGAAGGCCTTGCAGCATTCCTGCACACCTTCTTTCACGCCGGTGCCGGAGTCTTTGATGCCGCCGAACGGCGTGACTTCAAGCCGGTACCCAGGTACTTCCCAAACGTTAACCGAGCCGACGTTCAGCTCGCGCACGAAGCGCATGATGTCGTCGAGCCGATTCGTGCACACGCCCGAACTCAAGCCGTAGGCGGTGGAGTTGACCTGCGCGATCGCATCGTCAACATCTCTGAACGTGATGATGGGCGAGACCGGGCCGAAGGTTTCCTGCTGCACCACTTCCATCTCGCCGCGCACGCGGTCAAGCAAGGTGGGCGAATACAGCGCCCCTGCGCGCACATTGCCGTGCAGCAGGCGTGCGCCTTGCGCCACGGCGTCATTCACGCGGCGCTCGAACAGCTTGGCCGCGCCCTCGTCGATCACCGTGCCCATGTCCACGTTCGGGTCCAGCGGGTCGCCGTAAGTCCACGCTTGCGTGCGGGCGAGCAAAGCATCGGTGAACTGCGCGGCAATGCGTTCGTGCACCAAGATGCGTTTCACCGCCGTGCAGCGCTGGCCGGAATTCTTGTACGAGCCGCCCGCGGCCAACTCGGCCGCCTTGGCCACATCCGCATCGTCCATCACCACCAATGGGTCGTTGCCGCCCAGCTCCAGCACCTGGCGTTTGTAGACGGCTTTGGCGGCAATGGTCTTGCCCACCGCCACGCCGCCGGTGAAGGTGACGACATCGACCCACTCGTTGGTCAGCAGCTCCTCGGCAATCTCGCGCGGGTCGCCGGTGATCACGCTCAGCATCTCGGGCGGCAGGCCGGCTTCGTACAGCACATCGGCCAGGGCGATGGCGGCCAGCGGCGTTTTCTCGGTCGGCTTGAGCACCATGCGGTTGTTGGTGGCAATGGAGGGCGCCACCTTGTGGATCACCTGGTTGAGCGGGTGGTTGAACGGCGTGATGGCGGTGATCACGCCCAGCACCGGCTCGCGCATGGTGTGCACGCGGCGCTGCTTGCCGTGGTGGGTGAGGTCACACGAAAAACTCTGCCCATCGTCAACCAGCGCCTGCTGGGCCGAGAACAGCAGCACGTCAGACGCGCGGCCCACTTCGTACAGCGTGTCCTTGATGCACAGGCCCGATTCGAGCGTGATCAGACGGGCCATCGGCTGTTTGCGCGCGGCGATGATCTCGCCGGCTTTCATCAAAATCTTGTAGCGCTCATGGCGCGTGAGCTTGGGCTTGTACTGGTACGCGATGCGCAGGGCCCGGCGCACGTCTTCAACGCTGGCCTTGGGCACGGTGGCCACCAGCTCGCCGGTGTAGGGGTAGCGGATCTCGATCACGCGCTCGCTGCTGCTGGCGTGAACCTTCTCGCCGGCGATGCGCAGGGCTTCACGCAGCGGCGCATCGACGACAGAGGTGCGTGCGTTCATGGGGCTCCTTCGGGTGGTCAAGGGCGGGGAGTGGCGGCATTCTGCCGCCCACGCTGCATCGAGCAGCGGCGGCGATGTTCCAATGCCTGCCTTGCCTGCCCACCCCCTTCCTCAACACGAAAGCC
>JAYUHT010000498.1:0-3574 GCA_043766725.1 Burkholderiales bacterium
TCGCTCAATACCCTCGCGAGGTCGCTGACGACTCGCAAATCAGCCTCAAATTCATCAACACTGTCATACAGCCTGACTACCGTGAAACATGCAGGTTAGGGCTACTGTCCGTGGCACAACGATCGATGCAGACAGCGAATGCTTCAGCGCTCCACACACAGCGGCTCGATCAGAACGATTTGCGCGGCAACACTTTTACGCCGCGCGCCTGATCACCGCAGCCGCGCGGCCGCCACCGCCGCCCACACCTTGGCCGCCGTGTACGGCATGTCCATGGCCTGAATGCCCAGCGGCCGCAGGGCGTTGATCACGGCGTTCGACAACGCCGGCAGCGAGCCGCTGCAGCCGGCTTCGCCCACGCCCTTGGCGCCGAGCAAGTTGGCTTGCGTGTCCACCTGCAAGGTTTCGCGCTGCATCTGCGGCAGGCAGCCCAGGCGCGGCAGGGCGTAGTCCATCAACGAGCCGGTGAGCAACTGGCCGCTGGGGTCGTACACCACCTGCTCGCAAAAGGCCTGGCCCCAGCCCTGCACCACGCCGCCATGCACCTGGCCGGCCACGAGCTGCGGTGAGATCACCGTGCCCAGGTCGTCCACCGCCACGTAATTCACCATCTGCGTCACGCCGCTGCGCGGGTCGATTTCCACCTCGGCAATGTGGCAGCCGTTGGGAAAGGTCATGCCCGACTTGGCTTCGCCGGTGGCCTTCAGTGCCGCCAAGTGCGCCGGCGTGAGGCGGGCCAGCACGTCGCGCATGGACAAGCCTTGCGCGGGCTGGTTCACCTGCTGCCACTGGCCGCCCGCAAAGACAACTTGCTCCACCGGGCAGGCCCACATGGCGGCCACCAAAGGCTTGGCTTGCTCGATCAAACGACGGCACAAGTCTTTGACCGCACTGCCCGCGCCATACAGTGAACGCGAGCCGCCGGTGCCGTTGCCCACCAGGCTGCGCGCCGGGTCGCCGGCGATGTAGCGCACCTGGCTGGCTGGCAGGCCCAGGCTGCTGTCGATGATCTGCGCGAACGACGCTTCATGCCCCTGGCCCGAGCTGCCGGTGACGCCATAGACCATGAGCACGCCGGCTTCAGAAAACTCGCCCTGCACCTGGTCTTTGGCAGCACCACCGGCGCCCGAGGCTTCGAGGTAGCTGGCCAGGCCGATGCCGCGCAACTTGCCGCGTTGCTTGGCCTCGGCGCGGCGCTGCTCAAAGCTGGCGTGCTCGGCGAGTTGCAAGGCGCGGTCCATCACGCGGGCAAAGTCGCAGCGGTCGTACTCGGTGCCGTTGGCAGTGCGATAGGGAAAATCTGAAGGCGTGATGAAGTTCAAGCGCCGCAGCGCCACCGGGCCGAAGCCATGTTCATGCGCGGCATGATCAATCAAACGTTCCACTGCATAGGCGATGTCAGGCCGACCGGCGCCGCGGTAGGCTGACACGGGCACGGTGTTGGTGAACACCAGGTCGCAGCTCATGTACAGCGCCGGCACCTTGTAGGCGCCGCCCATGGTGATGCTGAGGTTGCGCGTGGCGATGAAGGTGCTGAAGTAGCAGTTGTAGGCGCCCAGGTCGCCCTGGTCATGAAAGCGCATGGCCAGGATGCGGCCTTGCGCGTCGAGCGCCACTTCACCGTCAAGCGCCAGCGCGCGGCCGTGCCAATCGCTCAAGAACACCTCGCCACGCTGACCCACCCAGCTCACCGGGCGCAGCAAGCGCCTGGCGGCGATCACCAACAGCGCGTGTTCGCTGTACGGCCCGCCGCGCAGGCCGAACGAGCCGCCCACGTCTTGCGTGGAAATTTCAAGCTGCTCGGCGGGCACGCCGGTCAGCGCCGCCAGGGCGGCCTGCATTGCCAGCATGCCCTGCGTGGGCGTGTGCACGCGCGTGCGGCCCGTGGCCGCGTCGTGCACCACGACCACGGCACGGGGCTCCATCGGCATGCCGATCAGGCGCTGGCTGTGCACGCGCATGCGGCTGGTGTGCGCGGCCAGTTTGAACGCTGCTTCAACTGCCGCGCGGTCGCCGTGCTCAAAGCGCGCCGACACGTTGCCGGGCGCCGCTTCATGCACGCTGGGTGCGCCGGGGGCCAGCGCGGTTTCGATGTCGGTCACCGCGTCTTGCGCGTCGTACTCGATCTCGGCGCGCTCGGCGGCGTCTTGCGCCAAGTAGGCCGAATCGGCCAGCACCATGGCAATGGGCTGGCCAACGAAGTGCACGCGATCCCTCGCTAACACCGGCATGCGCACCACTTTTTGCGGCTGGCCGTCGATGCTCTTCACGGCGTGGGCGTTGGGCAGGTCTTGCGCGCCGAACTTGGCCACGTCATCAGCCGTGAGCACGGCGTGCACACCCGCGGCCTGGGCCACGGCCGCCAGATCAAGCCGCGTGATGCGCGCGTTCGCGTGCATCGAGCGGATCACATAGGCGTGCAGCATGCCAGGGTAGTGGTGATCGGCGGTGAAGCGGCCCTGGCCGGTGATCAAGGCATGGTCTTCGCGCCGGGCGTACTTCACCCACTCGGCCAAGGCCGTGGCGGGCGTGCTCATCGTGTCTCCCCACTCATCACCCGCGCCGCCTGGCGCACCGCCTGGGTGATGTGGAGGTAGCCGGTGCAGCGGCACAGGTTGCCGGCCAGGCCTTCGGCGATCTGCGCATCGCTGGGCTGCGGATGGGCCTTGAGCAGGCTAACGGTTGACATGATCATGCCGGGGGTGCAGAAGCCGCATTGCAAGGCGTGGCATTCGGTGAACGCGGCTTGCACCGGGTGCAGTCCGGCCGGGGCCAGGCCTTCAATGGTGGTGACGGCGCAGCCCTGGGCTTGCAGCGCAAGCATGCTGCACGACTTCACCGCCTCGCCGTCGAGCAGCACGGTGCAGCAGCCGCACTGGCTGGTGTCGCAGCCCACATGGGTGCCGGTGAGGCCGCAGGTGTCGCGCAGCAGGCTGGACAGCAGCGTGCGCGCTTCCACCTCCGCGTGCAGCGGCTGGCCGTTCAATTCAATCGTTAGTTTCATCGTGCTTGCTCGCAAGAAGGGGCGCTCAGACGAGCGCATTCAGGGCTTGTTCGAACATCAGCGTGGCCAGTTGCGCGCGGTAGGCGCCGCTCGCGTGCAGGTCTTGCAACAAGTCGGGGTGATCGAAGCGTGCCGTGGCCAAACCTTGCGCCCACGCCGCTTCGGCCGCCGGCCAGCGGCACACGCTGCTGGCCGCACCGGTAACAGTCACGCGGCGCTGCCCACCACCGAAGTCGGCCAGGTACACGCCGGCCATGGCGTAGCCCGTCGCCGGGTGAGAAAACTTGGCATAGGCGCTGCGCTGCGGGATGGCAAAGCGCACGCCGGTGACGATTTCATCAGCCGCCAGTGCCGTGGTGAAGGTGCCTTGAAAAAAGTCTTGCACTGGCAGCTCGCGTTGGGTCGTCACCACCACGGCGTTGAGCGCCAGCAGCGCGGCCGGGTAGTCAGCCGCCGGGTCGTTGTTGGCGATCGAGCCGCCCAGCGTGCCGCGCGCGCGCACCTGCGCATCACCAATGCCGCCAGCCAGGCGTGCCAGCCCCGGTAGCGCTTGCTGTACGGTGGCGCTGC
>JAYUHT010000499.1:0-3567 GCA_043766725.1 Burkholderiales bacterium
CCACATCCTGCGCGCCCGAGTACAGCAGCACCACATTGTTCTGCGCGCAGTCGTGGTTCTTGCAGGTGCTGACGAGCACGTAGTCGGCGCCGGCCACCTTGACCGGCTTGTTGTCCGAACTCGGGCCGTCAAGCTTCGCCAGCCACGGCTCCTTGGACAGCGGACCCAGCGCCTTGTAGTAGGTGGCTTTCGCCTTCGGGCTGTAGAGCAACCCGGCGGCGCCAAGCTCGGTCAGCGCATAGCCCTTGAAAGACTTGTCCGGATTGCCGATTCCCTGCGCCGACACCGTTGCGGTGATGGCGCCGAGCGCGAGCACTGCGCTGCAGATCACGTGCTTCATGTTTGCCCCCTGGGTCGCGGCGACAACGGCCGTGCGAACGAAAGGTTTCATGGGGTGCTCCTGAAGACTAGAAGGTGGGAACCTTCAGCATAGGCAAGGCGCGTTACCAGCCGGTTACCGCAGGGGGGTATCGGTCGGTGATCGAAGGGCGGGTGGGCGCCGATCCCACAGCCGCGCCGCCTCAGGTTCGCTTGCCGTTCCAGTTGCCAATCCGCCCGGCTGGCATCCAGCAGCCATGGAAGCCCACAGGCACATGGCGCGGCAAGGCCACTTGCGCCAGCGGGCCGGCGTGCAAATCGCGAGCATCGAACACATCCAGCGTCTGGCGTTCAGTCTGCGCATTGAACTGGAACGCGATCACATAACCATGGTCTTCGCTTTGCGCTGCGTCGGCCGCGGCGAACCAGGGCTCGCTGTACCAGCTGTGCTCAATGCTGTCGCTGTGCGCGCACAGTGATGCGCCCGTGGCCAGGTCGAACTTGCGGATGCCGTTCCACTGCAAGATTTGGCTCGGGTGGTGATCAACCAGGTAGCCGAAGCGCGTGCGCCGGCCCAGCAGCGCGGCGTTGATGCTGGGAAACTCCACGTTGCGCTGTGCGTCCAGGCCATGCTCTTCGGTGGCACCGGTGCTCAGGTTCATGCGCCAGCGCCACAGCCGCGCCTGCATCACCAGTTCGGCCACGTTCTTGGCGGTGCGCACGGCGTCGATGCTGCCGCCGGCGTTCAAGCTCGGCATGTAGCGGCAGGCCACCATGGTGATCCAGTCGCCCTGCGCGTCGCTCTCTTCCCAGGCATTCACCACGTGGTACAGAAAGCAGGGCGTGAAGTTGAACCAGCGCACCTGCTCGCTGCGGCCATGGCGCGGGATCACGCCGAAACGGGTGGGCAACTCGGGGTGGAATTCAAGCTTGTGCCGACCCAGCTTCAACGCCTCTTCGTTGTGGAACAAGGGCAGGTCATGCACCACGCTGTAGTGCTCGGTGATGGCCATGTCGTGCGGCAAGCGCGCACCGGGCAGGTCAATGGGCACGTGATGCTTCAGCGCGCCATCCGCTCCGAGCACGCCGTAGTGCATGTACGGCGGCTCATTGCCATAGTCGAAGTACATCAGCTCGCCGGTCACGTCGTCCACCTTGGCGTGGGCGCTGATCTTGCCGCCCGCGCCGGCTATGGCCCGCTGCTTGCCCAGTGTGCGCAGCGTGAGCGGGTCGATCTCGTAGGCGTCGCCGCTCAGGTACCACAGCGCCAGCGCCTTGCCGGCGTGGCCCACCAGGTCGGTGTTGGCGCTGTCCTTCATGGGCTTGTCGGCGCGGCCGGCCAAGGTTTCACGAATGCCCCAATGCGTGGCCTGGCCAGCGGCCTCTTCCTGCGCAAACGCCGTGGTGTGCACCCAGCGGTTACGCACCGTCAGGCGCCCTTGGCGGAACTCGGCAGCGTGGATCATGCCGTCGCCATCGAACGGGTGGTAGCGGCCATTCGGCGCGAAGCGCGGGTTGGGGCCGGCGCGCAGATACACGCCGTTCAAATCCACCGGCAGCGCGCCTGTGATGAGGGGCAGATCGGTCAGCACCGACTCGTCGGCCACTGGCGCGAAAGGGCCGCACAGCAGCGGGCCGAAGTCTTCGCCGAAGGGTGCGAAATGTTCGTTGCGTTGAGGTGCATTCATGGTTGTTAACCTTCCACTCAAGCCGCAGCAGGCCGCTGCCAGATCAGACGATGATGCCGCGCCACGGCCGAGCCGGGCACGGTGTCCGAGGCCGACAGGGTGAGCACACCCGCGGCATCGAACTCGACATTGCGCACTTGGTCGGTGTGCACGAAGTTGGGGTTCAGCGCCATCACCACATGGTGCACCACTTGCATGCCGGTGGGCAGCTCGGGGCCACGGCGCAGCTCGTAGGGGCCGGCGTATTGAAAGAAGCTGTCGAACGCGGCCAGGCGTTCGGCCGCTGGCGCACTGCGCGCGCGATGCTGGCACTCATGTGGCCATCGGCCGTGTAGCAAATCAGGCCCACGGCGCCGCGGCCGAACGGCAAGGTGCTGGGCCGGCCGTCGCTGTAGGCGATCTCCCAACGCACCAGGCGCCAGCTGCCGAGCAAGGGGTTGGGGGCGAGTGTCATGGCATGCAGGCCGCGTTGACGAGGCCTGGATTGTCAAGCCGCGCACAATGAAGTCGTCCTAATTCAACCAGGTTCAACCATGATCGTCGTACACCACCTCAATGAATCGCGCTCGCAGCGCGTGCTGTGGCTGCTGGAAGAGCTCGGCGCACCCTACGAGATTCGCCACTATGCGCGCGACGCCACCACCCGCCTGGCGCCGCCCGAACTGAAGGCCGTGCACCCGCTGGGCAAGTCGCCGGTGATCGAGGACGAGGGCAACACCTTGATCGAATCCGGCGCCATCGTCGACTACCTGATCCGCCGTTACGGCGCGGGCCGCTTGCGCCCGGCTGAGACATCCGCGCAGTTCGAGTCCTATCAGCAATGGCTGCATTACGCCGAAGGCTCGGCCATGCTGCCGCTGCTGTTGAAGCTGTACGTGAGCCGCCTGGGCGATGCCGGCTTGCCGCTGAAGCCGCGCATCGACAGCGAGCTGGCCAACCACCTGGGTTTCGTCGATCGTTCGTTGCAAGGCCGTGAATGGCTGGTGGGCGACGCGCTCAGCGGCGCCGATGTGCAGATGAGCTTCGTGGGCGAAGCCGCACGCGGCCTGCGCGTTGACTATCCGGCCATGGACGCCTGGGTGCGGCGTTTTCAACAGCGGCCGGCCTACCGGCGGGCGCTGGAACGCGGCGGGCCTTATTCGATGGCGAGTTAGCCCGGCGCTGAACGGGCGGGCGTGGGCTTGCCGTAAGCCAGCCAGGCCAAGGTGCCCAGGGTCAGCACGCCGCCGAGCAAGGTGGCCTTGAGGTTCGAGAAGATCATCAACAAGGCCGCCAGGTTCAGCAGCGCGAACGCCCAGCGCGGCAACGGCCGCGTGAAGTACCCGGTGTAGGCCGTGCCCAGGGCCACGATGGCCAGCAGTGCGCCGCTGAGCGAGATCACAAATTCCTGCACGCTGAAGTTCAGGAACAGCAATGACGGCGCGTAGACAAACATGAACGGCACCAGCGCCTTGCCCATCGAGAGGCGAAACGCCGTCATGCCCGTGCCCATGGGCTCGCTGCGCGCAATGCCCGCCGCGGCAAAGGCGGCCAGCGCCACGGGCGGTGTCACGTCGGCCAG
>JAYUHT010000500.1:0-3561 GCA_043766725.1 Burkholderiales bacterium
GTGCTCACAGCCCGCGCAACAGCAAGTCAGGCAGCACCGCGCGGTGAAAGCCGGTGAACGGTGGCGTGCTGCGCCCAGACTGGATCTTCCAGTAGCTGGGCCGGTTGTTCGGCGTGCCGCCATCAACGCGAACGCAGGAGCCGGTGATGTAGGCCGCCGCGGGCGACAGCAGGTAGACGATGGCCGACGAGATTTCAGCCTCGGTGCCATAGCGTTGCAGCGGCACCGTGGGCGGGAATTCGAGGATCTTGGCCTTGGCCTCGGGCGTGTAGGTGTCAAAGCCGCTGGAGGCGATGCCGCTGGGCGCCACGCAGTTCACGCGCACGCCCGCGCAGGCCCATTCGCAGGCGGCGGTTTCGGTCAGCGTGAGCATGCCGCCGCGCGCGGCGCCGGAGTGCGCATAGTCGGGCCAGCCGTTCCAGATGTCGGCAATCACGTTGACGATGGCGCCGCCGTGGGCCTGCATGCAGCGGTTAAAAACCTCGCGCATGAAGATGAAGCCGCCGGTGAGGTTGCTGCGCACCACGGCCTCGAACCCCTTGGTGGAGATGGTGTTCATGGCCGTGCGGTACTGGCCGCCGGCGTTGTTCACCAGGCCGTCGATGCGGCCGCGCGCGGCGAGCACGGCTTCAATCGCCGCAATCACCTGCGGCTCCTCGCGGATGTCGGCCACATGGATGCTGGCGCTGCCGCCGTCTTCAACGATCTCGGCCTGCACGGCCTGGAGCTTGTCGACCTTGCGCCCCACCAGCGCCACATGCGCGCCAAGCGCCGACAGCTCATGGGCCGTGCAGCGGCCGATGCCACTGCCGCCACCGGTGATGATGTGGGTCTGGCCCTTGAACAAGTCAGCGCGAAAGACGGACTGGTAGGGCATCTTGATTCACCGAGGCTTCAGTACTGAACGGCGACGCGGCCGATGCGTTCGCGCGCGATGATGAGTTTCATGACCTGCGCCGTGCCGTCGCCGATTTCCAGGCCCATCACGTCGCGCAGGCGCTGCTGGTGGGGCAAGTCCTTGCTCCAGCCGTAGTGGCCGAAGGTGAGCAGGCATTGGTGGATCACGTCGAACGCATAACGCGGGCCCATCCACTTGCACATGGCCGCTTCGGCGGTGTGCGGCAGGCCGGCGTCGCGCAGCGCTAGCGCGTGGTAGCAGAGCTGGCGCACCGCGGCGATTTGCGATTCGCCTTCGGCCAGCGGAAAACTCACGCCCTGAAACTGCCCGATCGGTTTGCCGAAGGCTTCGCGCTCCTTGCTGTAGGCCCAGGCCTCATCGAGCGAGGCTTGGGCGGCGCCCACGCATTGCAGGCCGATCAGCGCGCGGCTGTAGTCAAAGCCCTGCATCACCTGCGTGAAGCCCTTGCCTTCGTCGCCCAACAAGTGACTGGCCGGCACGCGCACGTCGTCGAAGAACACCGAGCCGCGGCCGATGATGGCGCTGCCCACGTCATCGAAGTGCGTTCTGGAAATGCCCGGGTTGGGCCCATCCTTGCCCTCGTAGGGAATGAAGAACGCGCTCACGCCCTTGGCGCCTTGCTCGGGCGTGCCGGTGCGCGCGAAGACGAGGTAGGCGTCGGCGCGGTCAGCAAAGGTGATGCTGGTCTTTTCGCCGTTGATGACGTAATGGTCACCCTCGCGGCGCGCACGCAGTTGCAGGTTAGAAGCATCAGACCCACCGCGCGGCTCGGTCAGGCAGATGGCCACCACGGCGTCACCGCGGGTCATGCGTGGCACCCATTCGGCGCGCACTTCGGGCGAAGCGTGGCGCATCAGGATGGCGCCGTTGAGCGAGATGCCCACCGGCACGGCGCTGATGTTGAAGTCGCCATAAGCCAGCTCTTCGGCCACCAGCCCGGTGGTGACGGAATCAACCCCCATCCCGCCGAATTCTTCGGGCAAGTCCATGCCCATGAAGCCGAGTTGGCCCATTTCGGCCAGCAGCGCGCGGTTCAGCATGCCGGCGCGTTCGCGCTTTTGGTATTCGGGCAGCAGCCGCTCGCGCGCGAAGCGGCGCGCGGCTTGTTGCAGGGCTTTTTGCTCGTCGCTCAAGACCATGAGGTCACTCCGGAAAGGGGCGTGGCGCCGGCCCCTGGGCTTAGGGCGATCGGGCGCCTGCAAATAATACACTAGCGCACGATCTGGATGGGCGGTGCGTTGAGTGCTATTCCGTTGAGTGCTATTCCCTGTTCGAGCGGGAGCGAAGCCGGTCGCCCGCTGCGCACCTGAGGGTGGCGTTCGAAAAATCAGCACCCAGCGCGCCAGCGGCTCAACCTCTGCTGGGTCGCGCCACTCCGGCGCGCCATGCGGCCAGGCCCGCGCCTGAATCGGCCAGCGCGCGCAACCCGTTCGACGGCGCAAAGCGCGGCCCGTGTTCGCGCGCCAGGGTGTCGCACAGCGCCACGCCTGCGGCCAGGCCAAAGTCTTCAGCCCAGCGCAGCAGGCCGCCGCTTGCCGCTGGAAAGCCCAGACCGAGCAGCGAAGCGGTGTCGGCGTCGTCGGCCGATGTGATGACGCCTTCTTCCAGGCAGCGCAAGGCCTCCAGCACCTCGGCCCAACGCAGGCGCTGGCCGATGCGGCCGGGGTGCGGCGGCGTGCCCTGTGCAGGGAAGTGTTTGGGCAGCTCGGCCCAGGGCTGGCGCGTGCCGTCAGGCGCCTTTTCGTAGAAGCCGCCACCCTCACGCCGGCCGGCGCGGCCCTGCTGCACCAGCACCTGCAAGACCGGCTGTGCCAACGCCCGGCAAAAGCGCTCCGGCAGGCCATCGGCGCGCGCTTGATCGGCTTGTTGCAGGTTCAGGCGCAAGCCAATGTCGTCCAGCAAGGCCAGCGGGCCGATGGCGCGGCCCAGCGCCAACGCGGCGGCGTCGATGCTGGCCGCCGCCACGCCTTCGCCCGCCATGGCCACCGCTTCATCCAGGTAGGCGGCGAAGACGCGTGAGGTGAAGAAGCCCGGGCCGTCGCGCACGACGATGGGTTGCTGGCCGAGCTGGCGCACCCAGTGCAAGACCTGCTGCAAGCCGGCCGCCGAAGTGGCCGGCCCGCGCACCACTTCCACCAGGCGCATGCGCTCGACCGGCGAAAAGAAATGCAGGCCAAGGAAGCGCTCGGGCGCGGGCAGCACCTGCGCCAACCCGGCTATCGGCAAACCCGAGGTGTTGCTGGCCAACATACCGTGGGCCGGCAGGGCGGCGAGCATCGGCGCCAACACCTGCCGCTTCAACGCCCGGTCTTCGGGCACCGATTCGATGGCCAACTCGCAGTCGGCCAGCGCCACCAGGCTGCCCTGCGGCAACACGCGCGCGCCTTGCGCCGCGGCCTCGTCAGCCGCCAACCGCCCGCGCGCCACATCACGCTGCAAGGCCGCCAACAAGCGCTGATGGCCGGCCTGGGCATGGGCGAGGTCGCGGCCGACCAAGGCCACCTGCACGCCGGCACGCGCCGCCAGCCGGGCCAGCCCCAGACCCATCAGGCCTGGGCCCATGATCGCCAGGCCTTGCAACGGCTTCAGGCTCACCCCGCCGCCCGCGCCAACTGCAAGCCGCGCGTGGCGTAGGCCAGCGC
>JAYUHT010000501.1:0-9415 GCA_043766725.1 Burkholderiales bacterium
ACCATCATGAACATCATGCTCAAGACCGGCCAGACCTGGCACGCCAGCCACGCGGCTCAAACTTGACATCGGACACTTGACTTTCAACACGGTTGCTCAAGGGAACAACCAAATGTCGGTCTTGGATTCGCGCGGCCTGGCAATCAGGCTGCTGGCCACGGCCGCGGCAAAGTCGCGCACGAAGGCCGTCATGCACACGCTGCAGGCATCGCGGCACTCTGAGCGCAGGTCGATTTGATCAGGGCGCGGCGCCACGCGATAGCAGCGGCTGGGGCGGCGGGTGGTGTCCAAACACGTTGACATGCGCCCACCTTGCCGCTGCCTTGGCGCGGCGTCTGTTTGATGTCGCACAGAGCGGGCATGCTGCGCCGCCCAGGGTGACCCCAGGAGCGCACCCGCGCCGCAAGCGCCGTCTTCCTACGCGCCACGGCGCGCTGTCCGACAGACAGCCTGAGCCCGTCTTTCTACGATCTGGGCCATTCGGTTATTCCCGTCAGCCAGCCCCGTCAAACAGCGCGTATTCGAAAGCCTCGCCATGAGCCAGCACATGCTTGCCTCGCCCACCTGGGCCACCTCGTCGTTCAGCGACCCGCCTGACAGCGCTCCGATGGAATTCGCGTCACTGGGCCATCACCTCACCCTGTGCCGCGGCCCGCGCGGCAAGTTGTTCGCCCTGCGCTGCGCTGCCGAGGCCGCCCACGTCTGGGCAAGCGCCCGATTGGTGACCACGCTGTTCGGCGTGGCTTCAGTGGCCGCACTGGCTTACCTCTTCAGTTAGAGCCTCGTGCCCAGTGTGCTGACAGGCCTGCTGCCGCAGGCGCCTGCGGCGCTGTGCGACATGCTTGCGGTTTCGCACGACGCCGTGCAGCCGCCCATCCGCGCCGAGATCTTCGGCGCGCAGCGCTTTGCGCAGCACGGCCGCAGCCTGGGGTTGACGCACAGTGCCGAGCGCGCACGCCTGGGGGCGCAGACGTTTTTTCCGCGCCTGCGCAGCAACATCCGCGTGCTGCGCCGCGCCCACGCCTACATCAGCGTGCAGGCCAGCACCGGCTACGACATCAGCCCGGCGGCGGAATGGCTGCTCGACAACTTCCACATCATCGAGGCCCAGCTCAAGGAGATTCACGACGGCCTGCCGCGCAGCTATTTCCGCACCCTGCCGATGCTGGTGGACGAGCCCCTGGCCGGGCTGCCGCGCATCTACGGCGTGGCCTGGGCCTTCGTGGCCCACACCGACGGCGCCTTCAATGAAGCGCTGCTGCTGCCCTTCCTGCGCGCCTACCAGGAAACGCGCGAGCTGAACCTGGGCGAGATGTGGGCCCTGCCGACCACGCTGCGCGTGGTGCTGGTGGAAAACCTGCGCCGCCTGGCCGAGCGCGTGGCGGTGAACAAGGCCGCACGTGAAGTCGCCAACCTGTGCTGCGACCAGATTGGGCAGTGCGGCATTGGGCTGCTCGAACAGCTGCTGGCGGTGCTCAGCGAGCGCGGCGCCGGCCGCGTTTTTCTGGCCCAGATGGCGCAGCGTTTGCAAGGCGCGCGCACGGTGGCCGCGCCGCTGCCCGTGCTCGACTGGCTGGCCAAGGCGCTGCCTGACGCCGCGGCCGTGCACACCCAGCACATTGCCGACCAGGCCGCCGACAACCTCAGCGTGAGCAACGCCGTGACCTCGCTGCGCGCCATCGGCGACGCCGACTGGCCCGACCTGGTGGCGCGCTCCAGCGGCCTGATGGGCTTGCTGCTGGGCAACCCGGTGTTCGCCGCCGAACATGGCGTGACGCGCGACCTGGCCTTGCATGCGATCGAAAAGCTGGCCCGGCGTTGTGGCCGCAGCGAAGCCAGCGTGGCGCAGGTGTTGCTCAGCTTGATGAACACCACGCCCGCGGGTGCAACGATGGGCGGTGTGCCCGGGCATTGGTTGCAAGGAGCCGGGCGCCCGGCGCTGCTGCACGCGCTGGGCCTGCCGGAGAGTTTGGCCACACGCGCGCTCGGCGCACTGCACCGCGCCACGGTGCCGCTGTACCTGGGCGCCATCGTGCTGGGTACGGTGGCCCTGGTCGCCTGGCTGCTGGGGCATGTGGCACCGCCCTTGGCCACGCCGCGCTGGCTGTGGTGGGTGGGCGCGCTGCTGATGGCCTTGCCGGCGGCCGAAGCGGTGCTGGCGGTGATGCACCGCCTGATCAGTGAATCGGCCCGGCCCTCGCATTTGCCGCGCCTGGCCTTCGCCCAGGGCGTGCCGGCGGAGCACCGGGTGATCGTGGTCATCCCGGCACTGTTGAACAACGCGGCGGCGGCCGCGCCGCTGATGCACCGGCTGGAACTGCACCACCTGGCCAACCCCGAGGTGCATGCGCAGTTCGCCATGCTCAGCGATTGGGCCGACGCACCACAGGCCCAGACCGCCAGCGATGCCGCCGTGCTGGCCAGCGCGGTGCAAGAGGTGCAGGCCTTGAACCTGCGCTACCCGCAGCCTGAGAGCAGCGATGGTGTGCCGGCCGCGCCGCGTTTCATCTTGCTGCACCGGGCGCGCCGCTACAGCGCCACGCAGCGCAGCTGGATCGGTTGGGAACGAAAACGCGGCAAGCTCGAAATGCTGGCCGCCGCCCTGGCCGACCCGGCCTGCGGCGAAGATGGCAGCAACATCGGCTTCATCAATCTCGGCCCGGCTTCGCGTCTGGCCTCGGGCACGGCCTACATCGTCACGCTTGACAGCGACACGCAACTGCCGCCGGGCCAGTTGCGCGAACTCGTCGGCGTGGCGGCGCACCCGCTGAACCAGCCGCGGCTCGATGCCACGGGGCGGCGCGTGGTCAGCGGCTGGGGCATCTTGCAGCCTCGCGTGGCCACGCCCTTGCCGGCGCCCAGCGAAGTCACGCTGTACCACAGCCTGTTTGCCGGGCAGTGCGGCATCGACCCCTACAGCGCGGCCAGCTCCGAGGTCTATCAAGACTTGTTCGACCAAGGCAGCTTCACCGGCAAGGGCTTGCTCAATGTGCAGGCCATGAATGCCGTGTTGGTCGGGCGCCTGCCCGATGAGCAGGTGCTCAGCCACGACTTGCTCGAAGGCGCGCTGGCGCGCTGCGCCACGGTGACCGACGTCACGCTGCTCGAAGACGCGCCCTTCCATGCCGATGTGGCGGCGTCGCGCGTGCACCGCTGGACGCGCGGCGACTGGCAGTTGCTGCCGTTCCTGCTCAACTTCACGCGCTACCGGCTGGGCGGCATCAACCGCTGGAAGATGTTCGACAACCTGCGCCGCTCGCTCGTGGCACCGGCTTCGTTGGCGCTGCTGATGCTCGCCCTGGCCGGCTACGTGCTGTCGCCCTGGGTCGCATTGAGCCTGGTGGCCGCGGCGTTCATGGCCGGGCCGGTGCTGGGCGCCGTGGCCGGCCTGGCACCCAGCCGCGACGATGTCGCCAAACGCCATTTCTACGCCCAGGCGGGGCTCGACCTGGCTCGCGCCGTGGGCGGTGGCCTGTGGCAACTCGGCCAGTTGCTGGCGCTGTCCTGGGCGGCGCTCGACGCCGTGGGCCGCGCCTTGTACCGCCTGCTGGTGAGCCGGCGCCAGTTGCTCGAATGGCAAACCGCCGCAGCCGCGCAGGCGCGGGCGGCCAGCACCTGGCGCGCCTTGCTGCGCCAGCACCGCCATGTGCCGCTGGCTGCACTGGCGCTGGGCGCCCTGCTGTGGTGGGCCGCCACCCCGTGGCCGCTGTTGGCCACGCTGGTGTGCCTGGCCTGGGCCAGTGCACCCCTTTCCACCTGGTGGGTGAGCCGCGCACGGGCAGCGCCAGCGGCGAGTGATGACGCGCTCAACCCCGAGCAACAGGCCTATCTGCACGCGGTGGCGCGCGACACCTGGCGCTTCTTCGAACGTTGCATCGGCCCCGATGACCTGCACCTGCCGCCTGACAACCTGCAGCTCTCGCCCAGCGACATGCTGGCCCGGCGCACCTCACCCACCAACATTGGCCTGTACCTGCTCAGCGTGGTGTGCGCGCGCCAGTTCGGCTGGATCGGCAGCACCGAGCTGGTCACCCGTTTGCAAGCCACGCTGTCCAGCCTGGCCAGCTTGCAGCGCCACCGTGGCCATTTCCTGAACTGGTACGACACGCAAAGCGGCGCGCCACTGCTGCCGATGTACGTTTCCACGGTAGACAGCGGCAACTTGTGCGGCCACCTGCTGGCCGTGGCACAGGCCTGCCTCGAACTCGCCCAGGCGCCGTTCGACGACCGCGCCACGCAACGTGCCTTGAGCGCCAGCCGCCAGCGCTTGAAGCCGCTGTTGGCACGCCGGCACAAGCTGGTGGGCGTGGCGCGCGCCGAACTGCGCTGGTGCCTGGCCGACCACCGTGCCATGCGCCGCTCCGCCTTGCGCGACACCTTGGCGCGCAACGGCGCGGCATGCGCCACCGCCGCCGGCGTGGGCACCAACCTGGGCACCAACCTGAGCGCCAACCTGAGCGCCAGCTTGCAGGCTTTGGCGCAGGCTTGCGCACAACTCGCGTGGCAAGCCGATTTCGGCTTCCTGTTTCACCGCAAGCGCAACCTGTTTCACATTGGCTACCGCGTCACCGAGCAGCAGCTCGACGCCGGGTTCTACGACCTGCTGGCATCGGAGTCGCGCCTGACAAGCCTGCTGGCGGTGGCCAAGGGCGAGGTGCCGGTGCGCCACTGGGCCACGCTGGGGCGGCCGTTCTTTGCCGTGGGCACGCGCGCCGGGCTGCGTTCCTGGTCGGGCTCGATGTTTGAGTACCTCATGCCCACCCTGGTGCTGGCCGAGCCGCAGGGCAGCGTGCTGCAAGACGCCTGCCAGGCGGCACTGGCCGAACAGCGGCGCTTCGGCGCGGCGCACGGCCTGCCATGGGGCTTGTCGGAATCCGCCCATGCCGGGCGCGACCACACCCTGGCCTATCAATACGCGCCGCAAGGCGTGCCACGCCTGGCGCTGCGCCGCACGCCGGCCGAGGAATTGGTGATTGCGCCCTATGCCACGGCGCTGGCCGCGCAGATCGCACCCCGCCAGGCGTGCCTGAACTTCCAGGCGCTGCAAGGCCTGGGCGCGCGCGGCCGCTATGGCTTCATTGAAGCGCTGGATTGTTCGCCCGCGCACCAGGCCGGGGGTGACGTGGTGACGCCGGTCAACACCTTCATGGCGCACCACCAGGGCATGAGCATCGTGGCCCTGGCCAATGTGTTGCTGGGTGGCGTGGCGCAGCGCTGGGGCATGGCCAGCGCGCATATTGAAGCCGTGGCCTCGCTGCTGCACGAGCGCACGCCGCGCGAAGTTTCGCTGCTGTACGCGCCGCCCAGCGGCCCTTCAAACCAGGCCTTGCAGCGCCGCGCGCCAGGCCTGCTGCGTGAGGTGGTGCCCGGCGTGGCCGCAGTGGGCCCGACGCATGTGCTGAGCAACGGCCGCTACCACGTGGTGCTGCGCGCCAACGGCGCCGGCCACAGCCGCCTGGGCACCACGGGCATCACGCGCTGGCGCGACGACGCGCTGCGCGACGCCCATGGCAGCTTCGTCTACCTGCGCTGGGACCAGCACCCGCAAGCGGCGTCCATCACCCAGCACCCGGCGCCGGACCCGGCGGCGCACTACCACGCCACCTATCACGCTGAGCGCGTGACGTTCAGCGCCACCTGGCCCGAGGTACAGGCCCACATGACGGTGTGGGTGAGCCCGGAAGACGACATCGAATTCCGCCAAATCGAGCTGCACAACCTGGGCACACGCGCGCTGGACATGGAGCTGCTGTCGGCGTTCGAGGTCACGCTGGCCCACCCCCGCGCCGACGAGGCCCACCCCGCGTTCAGCAACCTGTTTGTGCAGGCGCATTGGCAGGCCGAGGAACAGGCCCTGGTGTTCGAACGCCGGGCCCGGCTGGAAACCGAAACCGGCCTGCTGTGCGCCCACTTCATTGCCGAAAGCGATGAGCAGCTACTGGGCGTGCGCGCGCAGGCGGACCGCGCGCAGTGGCAGGGCCGCCCGGGCCGGCCTGGCGTGCCGGCCGCGCACTTTGAAGATTCGCCCGACCTGCGGCAAGACTGTGCGCTGAACACCGGGCTGGACCCGGTGTGCGCCCTGGCCGTGCACCTGCGCATCCCGCCGCAAGGCAAGGCGCGGCTGACCCTGGCCACCACGGCCAGCGCCAACGCCGGCACGCTGCAAGCGGTGGTCGACAAGTACCGCCAGGCCAGCCATGTGCAGCGCGCCTCGCTGATGTCAGCCACCTTGAGCGGCATCCGGCTGCGCGCCATGCGCGTCAGCCCCGAAACCTTCGCCACCACGCAGATGCTCACCACCGCCTTGGTGCACACGCTGGCGCGCTTGCAGGCCGATGCCGCCGCCGCCGACGGCGACACCTGCGACCGCCGCGCCTTGTGGCGGCTGGGCATATCGGGCGACCGCCCCATCGTGCTGGTGAGCATCGACGCGCGCGAAGGCCTGGGCCTGGTGCGCTCGCTGGCCAAGGCCTTGCAGCTTTGGGCCTGGGGCGGCATCGAGTGCGACCTGGTGGTCGTCGACCATGAAGCGGCGTCCTACCAGATGGAACTGCAACGCGAGCTGGCCGCATTGCGCGATCGCCACACGGCCGAGGCGGCGGCCGCGCCGGGGCAGGCCTGCACGGCGTTGCATGTGGTGCTGGCCGCCACGCTGGCACCGCCCGAACATGCCGCCTTGCTGGCCCTGGCGCGCTTGCGCCTGCATGCCGACGGCCGGCCGCTGGCGCGCCATGTGGATGAATGGCTGCAACGCCATGAGTTGGCGCTGCAAACGCGGCTGGACACGGCCACCGTGTTGCTGGGCACGGGTGCCGGCACCGGCCAGCCGCTGGGCCCCGGAATTGGGCTTGGGGTTGGCGCCGGCGGCACGCTGCCCAGCGGCGAGTTCGACGCGGCGTCGGGCGAGTTCCGCTTCAGCGCCAGCAGGCACGCGGGCACGCCGCGGCCGTGGGTCAACGTGCTGTCCAACCCGCAATTCGGCGCCCAGTTGTCCGAGGCCGGCGGCGGGTTCACCTGGGCGCGCAACAGCCGGCTGAACCAGCTCACCGCCTGGTCCAACGACCCCGTGGCCGACCCGCCCTCGGAATGGTTTGTGCTGCAAGACCGGCGCAGCCTGCAAGCCTGGAGCCTGGCGCCATCGGCCTGGGGCGACAGCGATGCGCAGTACCAGGTGGCGCACGGCCAGGGCATCAGCCGCATCAGCCACCGCCGCGGCGCGCTGGAAGTGAGCGTCACCTGGTGCGTCGATGCGAACACCAGCGTGAAGCAGATCGCAGTGCGGCTGCACAACCATTCCGGGCGCAGCATGACCCTGCGCTTGATCGGCATGGCCGAATGGATGATGGGCGCCAACCGCAGCGACCGCGCCAGCACGCGCACCGCGTTGTACCGCCAGCGCCTGCCCGACAAACCCGCCAGAAGCGCTGGCGAGGTACCGCGCCCGCGCAAGCTCAGTGCGCTGCTGTGCTCCCAGCGCGACGCCGCGGGTGGCTTCGGCGGCGGCACTGCGTTCCTGGCCCTGGCCGGCGCGGTCGATGACGGCGAAGACTGGACCTGCGACCGCCGCGAGTTCTTCGACGCCCGCGGCAGCCTGGTCGTGCCCGACCACCTGGGCCAGCGCGCGGGCCTGGGCCTGGATCCGTGCGCTGCCTTGTCCGTGCCGATCACCCTGCCCGGCGGCCAGACCTTGCAGCAGGTGTTCCTGCTCGGTTGGGGTGAGAGCCCTGACGCCGCGCGAGCGCTCGCCACGCTGGCCGCGCACGAAGCGCCGGGCGAGCGCATGCAGGCGGTGTGCGCGGGCTGGGACGCGCTGCTGGGTGCGGCCACCGTGGCCACGCCCGACCCGTTGTTCGATGCGCTGGTGAACCGCTGGCTGCTGTACCAGACGGTGGCCTGCCGGCTGTGGGCCAAGGCCGGCTTCTACCAAGCCGGTGGCGCCATCGGTTACCGCGACCAGTTGCAAGATGCGCTGGCCCTGGCCTGGGCCGCGCCGCACATGCTGCGCGCGCAGATCGTGCTGTGCGCGTCGCGCCAATTCCCGCAGGGCGACGTGCAGCACTGGTGGCATGCCAGCACCGGGGCCGGCGTGCGCACCCATTTCAGCGACGACTTGCTCTGGCTGCCGCATGCCTGCCTGCATTACCTGCGCTGCACCGGCGACGCCGCGCTGCTTGATGAAGACGTGGCCTTCATCGAAGGCGGCACCATTCCCGAAGGCGCTGAGGATCTGTACGAGGTGCCGCAGGTCAGCCCTCATACAGCCAGCGTCTTCGAGCACGCGGCGCGCAGCATCGACCGCAGCCTGAAGGTCGGAGTGCACGGCCTGCCGCTGATGGGCACGGGTGACTGGAACGACGGCATGAACCGCGTTGGCCACCAAGGGCGCGGCGAATCGGTCTGGCTGGGCTGGTTCTTGTTCCAGGTGGTGGCCGGCTTTGCGCCGCTGGCGCGCGCGCGCGGTGAACGCGAGCGGGCGCAGCGCTGGGAAAGTGCCGCACAGGGCTGGAAGGCGGCGCTGCAGGGCCCGGCATGGGACGGCCAGTGGTTCAAACGCGCCTTCTTCGACGACGGCCAACCCTTGGGCTCGCACAGCAATGCAGAAGGCCGCATCGACCTCATTGCGCAGGCCTGGAGCGTGCTGTCCGGCGCCGCCTCGCCGGCGCTGCAGCGCATGGCATTGGCCGCGGTGTCTGAGCACCTGGTGGACGCCGATGCCGGCTTGGTGCGCCTGCTCGACCCGCCCTTGCAGCAAGCGCAGCCCAGCGCCGGCTACATCCAGGCCGACCCGCCTGGCGTGCGTGAAAACGGCGGCCAGTACGCGCACGCCGGCGTCTGGGCCCTGATGGCGCAAGCGCAGTACGCGGTGTCCCTGCCGCCGGGCGACCCGCAGCGCGACGCGGCGGGCGATTTGGCCTGGCAGACCTTCACCTACCTCAGCCCGGCCCACCGCGCCAGCCACCCGCAGCGCGCTGCTGCGTATGGCATCGAGCCGTATGTCATGGCCGGCGACATCTACAGCCAGCCGCCCTATGTGGGCCGTGGCGGCTGGAGCTGGTACACCGGCGCGGCGGCCTGGCTGCACCGCGCCGCCATGGAGTCGCTGTTCGGTCTGCAACTGCATGCGCACGGGCTGCGTTTCACGCCTTGTCTGCCCACGCACTGGCCGCGCGCCGAGCTCAGCCTGCGCCGCGGCGAAACCACACTGCGCTTCATCTTCTACCGCGCCGACCCCCCAGCCGCCTTGCTGGCCACCGCGGCGCAGCAGGCTCAGTTGCTGCTTCCGGGCCAGACCCTGCTGTTGGGCAAGCTGGGCGCGAACACCACGTATGTGGTGCCGCTGCTGCACCAGAACCAGATGCACAGGCTGGCCGAAGGCGCCACCGGTTGAAGGCGGCCATGTCCTACAGGGGTACGC
>JAYUHT010000502.1:0-3556 GCA_043766725.1 Burkholderiales bacterium
AGCCCAGGGCCTTCAAGGTGGCGTACTCGGCCAGGCGCTCGCGCGCCGTCATGCTCATGGTGTTGGCCATCACCGCCATGATGATCAGGATGATGATCAAGCTCACGGCTTGCACCGCCACCAAAATCGCTTCGCTCATCGAGACGAAACTGAGCTGGAAGGCCTTTTCGGTTTCGGTCAGCGTTTCGGCCAGCGAGTTGCGGAACTGCGTATCAAGCTGCTGCGAAACCAGGGCCGCGTTCTGCGGCTCGTTGATGCCCACGATGTACACGCCCACAAAGTCGGCTCGGTTGCCGGTTTGCTTGCGCAGCGTCTCGTTGATGTAGGCCCAGTGGAAGAGCAACTGGCTTTCATCCGTCTTGGCGTCCACGCCGTCCCAGATGCCGCGCAGCGTGAAGCTCCAGGTGCCCGGGTAGATGGTGCCGCGAAGCGGAATCTGGTCGCCCAGCTTCCAGCCGAACTGGTTGGCCAGCTTGCGCCCCACGATGGCGCCACGTCGGTCGCGCATGAACGCCAGCTTTTCATCGTCGCTGAGCACGTACTCGGGATACAGCGCCAGGTAGGTGGGCACGTCCACCGCAAACTGCGGGAAGAAATTGCGCTCGGTGATGTACACGCCGCCAAACCAGTTGGCCCACGACACGGCGTTCACACCGGGCATGCCGCGGATGCGCTGGGCATAGCTCATGGGCAACGGGAAGGTCAGCGAGGTGGCGCTGCGCGTGATCAAGCGCGTGCTCGAACTGGCCTCGACGCCGGCGTACCAGGCGCCGACGATAGTGCGCAGCAAGCCGAAGGCGCACACGGCGACCACCAGCCCCACCATCGTGAGCGCCGTGCGCAGCTTGTGGCGAAAGGCGTTTCTTAACAGCAGCTTGAGCAGGAACATGGTGCGCGGTGCTCAAGCTTCGAGCTCATCCACCAACACGCCCTTTTCCAGGTGCACCAGGCGCTGCGCGCTGGCCGCGGCCTTGGGGTCGTGGGTGACCATGACGATGGTCTTGCCGAGTTCGCGCACGAGTTGCTCCAGCAGCGCCAACACCTCGCCGCCGGTGGTGCGGTCCAGGTCGCCCGTGGGCTCGTCGGCCACGATCAACAGCGGGTCGCTGACCAGCGCGCGCGCAATGGCCACGCGCTGCTGCTGGCCGCCTGACAGCTCACTGGGCAGGTGCTCGGCGCGGTCGCTCAGGCCCACCAGTTCAAGCACCGTGGCCACGCGCTGCCGGCGCTGCCGGCTGGACAGGCCGGTTAACAGCAAGGGCAGCTCGACGTTTTCGAACGCGCTCAGCACCGGCAGCAGGTTGTAGAACTGGAAGATGAAGCCCACCGTGGCGGCGCGCCAGTCAGCCAGCTGGCCTTCGCTCAGGGTGGCGATGTCCACGCCGTCGACCTCGATCGTGCCTTCGTTGGGCTGGTCGATGCCGGCGATCAGGTTCAGCAGCGTGCTCTTGCCCGAGCCGCTGGGCCCCATCAGGGCAACGAATTCACCGCGGCCGACTTCGAGGTTGATGTCGTGCAGCACCGGCAGCCACTGGCCGCCGCGCCGGTAGGCCTTGGCCAGACCGCGAATGCGGATCAACGGTTTTGTCATCGCCGTGGCCTCACTTGGCCACGACGCGGACTTTCGCGCCATCCACCAGCTTGGCATCGGGCGCCAGCACCAGCTTGTCGCCCGATTTGAACGCCGCGCCGGTGAGTTCAACCACCTCGCCCAGCGTGCGGCCCGGGGTCACCGGCACGGCCTTGGCCACTTCGCCTTCGATGCGGAACACCATCTTGCGGCCCTCACGTTCCACCACCGCCTTGGGGTTCACCGCCAGCACGGGCTGGTTTTCACCGGCGGCAGACGCCTGCGACAGGAACACCACCTTGGCGCTCATCTCGGGCAGGATGCGCGGGTCGAGCTTGTCGAAGCGCACCTTGGTCATGACCGTGGCCTTGGCGCGGTCCACCGTGGGCACGATGCGCGAGACGTTGCCGCGCCAGCGCATCTCAGGAAAAGCGTCGAGCGTGATTTCCACCGGCAACTCGGCCTTGAGCTTGCCCACGTTGCTCTCCGACACATCGGCCTCGACTTCCAGCGTGCTCATGTCGGCCATGGTCACCACCGCGCCCTGGCTGCCCGCGGCGCTGGAAAACGGCGTGATGATGTCGCCCACATTGGCGTTTTTCACCAGCACCACGCCGTCGAACGGGGCGCGGATGAGCGTGAAGTCTTCATTCACCTTTTGCACCCCCACCTGCGCCTGGGCCTGCGCCACGCTGGCCTGGGCCTGGGCGCGTGCCGCCTGGGCTTGGGCCACCGCGGCGTCGGCCGCGGCTTGGCCGGCCTGGGCGTTGTCGACCTTCAACTGCGCTGCATCGACCGCCTGTGGCGAGATGAAGGCCTGAGCCTGCAAGCCCTTGGTGCGCAGCAATTCAGCTTGCGCGTTGGCCAGCGCCGAAGCGGCCTGGCGTTGGCCGGCCTGCGCCTGGGCAATGCCGGCTTGTGCCAGCGTGGCCGAGGCGTCGGCCTGGCGCACACCGGCCGTGGCGGCGCGCATGGCGGCCTGCACATCGGCCGCGTCGAGCCGCGCGATCACCTCGCCCAGCTTCACCACCGACCCCTCGCGCACGTTCAACTCCACCAGCCGCCCGGTGGCCTTGCTGGCCACGGCAGCGCGGCGCTGCGCCACCACGTAGCCCGAGGCGGTGATCAGCGCGAACTGCGCTGAAGGCTGGGTGCTGACCACGCTGGTGGCCTGCACATCCAAGGGGCGCGCAACCAGTGCCCAGGCCAGCGCGGCCGCCACCACCAAGCCCGCAAGTAGCGCTGCCAACCAGCGCCAACGGCGACGCCCAGGACGCAGCGAGCTGCGGTCGATCTTCAGTGTTTCTAGGCTTGACGTCATGACGGCCCCGTTTTGTGGCATGGAATGCGGTGTTAGAAACACCTTGTTGCACACCCGCGTGGTTTTCAGCGCTGAATGAGGATTCTCACTGAGCGCGAACAGCGCCGTGACCAAGACAATCGCGGCCTTGCCTGAAATTTGCCCCATGCACACACGCCTGCAAAACCTGGCCCTCTTGCTCAGCCTGGCCGCCGCCGCCACTGCCACTGCCCAGGCCCAACCCGACGCCTGCCCGAGCCTGAACCAGCCGCAATGGCGCGAGCAGGTGCTGGCCCAAGTGAACCGCCTGCGCCAGCAGGGCCTGAACTGCGGCGGCAGTGGCCACCATGCACCGGCGCCGGCGCTGGTGTGGGGTGAGCGGCTGAACGGCATGGCCCTGGCTCAGGCCCGCGCCATGGCCGAGCAAGGCGAACTCACCCACCGCGGCACGGGCGGCGAGAACCTGGCCACCCGCGCCCACGCCGCGGGCTACCCGTTCATTCGCGTGGCCGAGAACCTGGCTAACGGCTGGATGCAGCCGACCCAGGCGGTGGCCGACTGGGCACTGAGCGACAAGCATTGCGCCAACCTGATGGACCCGCGCATGCGCGAAATCAGCCTGGCCTGCCACAGCGATGCGCGCCAGTGGCCGTGGTGGGTGATGACCTTGGGATTGCCCAGAACAG
>JAYUHT010000503.1:0-3554 GCA_043766725.1 Burkholderiales bacterium
CATTTGCCGCGGCATGTGGCCGTCATCGGCTGCGAGCCGAAGCCGCATGACGAGATGCAAACGTGTCTCAGCCCGGCAGTGGCCGCGGCGCTCGATGAAGCCGAAGCCGTGGCGCTCGAATGGCTCGGCCGGATGGCGCTCGCAGCGGCGGGCCGGCCGCTTGAAGACACCACTGGCGCAGCCGCTGTCGCGGGCATTGGCTGAAGGCTTCAGAAGGGTGGCGGGGCGAACTCAGGCCGCGCGGGCCGTCACTCCCAGGCGGTTGACCATCCACAGGCGTCCTATCCTTCTACCGCCGCCTCGTTGCCCAAGTAAGCCGCAATCACCGCCGGGTCGTTGCGCACCTGCTCGGGCGTGCCTTCAGCGATCTTGCCGCCGAAGTCGAGCACCACGATCTTGTCGGAAATGTCCATGATGACCGGGATGTCATGCTCCACGATCAGGAAGCTCATGCCGTATTGCGTGCGCGCTCGCTGGATCAGCGCCGTCATGGCTTGCTTCTCAGCCGTGCTCATGCCGGCCATGGGTTCGTCCAGCAACACCAGCCGCGCTTTTTGCATCAGCGCGCGGGCGAACTCCACTTGCTTCTGGCGGCCATAGGGCAATTCGCCAGGCAGCATGTTTGCCGTTTCGGGCAGGCCCAAAAACTCAAGCACCTCGTGCGCCGCGGCCTCGGCAGTGCGTTGCTCAGCGCGTGCTTTGGGGCTGCGAAACGCGCCTTGCAGCAGGCCGGTGCTGCCCTGGCGGTAGGCGCCCACCACCAGGTTGTCGAGCACGCTCAGGCCGGCGAACAGCGCCAGGTTCTGGAAGGTGCGCGCAATGCCGTGGCGCGAGACCAGATGCGCGGCCTCGGCCGTGATGTCGGTGCCGTCGAATGCCACCTTGCCGCTGGTGGGCCGGTACATGCCGGTGATGCAGTTGAACATCGTCGTCTTGCCCGCGCCGTTGGGGCCGATCAATGACGTGATGCTGCCTGGGGCCATGGTGAACGAGACATCGTTCAGCGCAGTGATGCCCTGAAAGCGCATCACCAGCGAAGAGACTTCGAGCAGGGGAGTGGTCATGACGCAGTAGGCCTATCAAGCTGCACGTTTGGCACCCAGGTAAGAGTCGTGCATGGCGTCACTGGCGGCCACTTCATGCGCCGGGCCTGACACGACGATGCGGCCGCGGTCGAGCACGTACGCCGTGCCGGCGAAGGCCAGCGCCAGGCGCGCGTTTTGTTCAACGATCAACATCGACGTGCCCAGCGTTTCGCCCACCACTTTGAGTTGCTTGTAAATGGCCTGAACGATCAGCGGTGCCAGGCCGAGTGAGAGTTCATCCACCAGCAACAGGCGCGGCTTGGACACCAGCGCGCGGCCCAGGGCCAGCATTTGCTGCTCGCCACCCGACAGCCACCCCGCGGCCTGGTTACGGCGTTCAAGCAGGCGGGGGAAAAGCTCAAACACAGCGTCCATGCGCTCGCGCTGCGCGGCACGCGGCAGCATGGCGGCGCCGACGTTGAGGTTGTCTTGCACGCTGAGCTGCTTAAAGATCAAGCGGCCTTCGGGCACCAGGGCCATGCCGCCGCGCACCAGGCGGTGCGCCGGCCAACCCAACACGCTGTGGCCGTCGAAATCCACCGCACCCTGGGCAATGCGGCCGTGGTGCAAATCAAGCAAGCCCATGATGGCGCGGATCAGTGTTGTCTTGCCCGCACCATTGGCGCCCAGCAGGGCCACGACGCCGCCTTGCGGCACGACCAGGCTCACGTCCTCAAGTGCCAGGCCTTTGCGCGCATAGCCCACCGAGAGGTTTTTCACTTCAAGCAAATTGGCCATCAAGCACTCCGTTTGGCGGCGAAGCGGTTACGCAACTTGCGCCCAATGCCGGCCAAGCCTTCGGGCGCGAAGATCAGCAGCAAGATCACCAGCATGCCGAAGATCACCTGCACCAACTGCGCTTTGTGGTCGACCAGCAGCAGCCGCACGAGGCCGGTTGAGTCGCCCGCCTGTGATGCGAAACCGGTGATGATGGACGGCAGCAGCAACCACACCGCCGCGCCCACCAGCGAGCCGGCCAGCGAGCCCATGCCGCCGATGATGATCATGGCGATGAACTGAATGGCGAAGTGAATGCCGAAGGCCTCTGCTGTGACGTTGGTCAGGTAGTAGGCGTACAGCGCGCCGGCCATGGCGGCGATGGCCGAGCTGAAGGCAAAGGCCTTCAGGCGCAATATGCGCACATCCACCCCGGCCGAGGTGGCAGCGAGTTCGTGGTCGCGCATGGCCATCATCGCGCGGCCTTCGCGGTTGTTCATGGTGTTGCGCAGCGCCCAAATAGCCAGTGCAACCAGTGGCAGCAAAAAGAAGTACCAGCGCGTCGGTGTGCTCAGCTCCAGCGGGCCGAGTGAGGCCGGTTTGAACGGCACGCCGACGACATCGAAAAACTTGAACTGGTACTCCATGAAGGCGAAGACCACGATGTAGTGCATCGCAAAAGTCGACAGCACGAAGTACAGGCCACGCACACGCAGCGATGGCAGCCCGGCGATGACACCGGCGATGGCGCCGGTGACGCCGGCCGCCAGCAACACCAACGGGAACGGCCAGCCCAACTGCGTGCCCGTGATGGCGGCGGTCATGGCGCCGACCGCATAAAACGCGGCATGGCCGATGGAGATGAGGCCGGCAATGCCAGTCAGGTAGTTCAGCGACAACGCGCCGAGCATCGCGATCAACATCAGGTTGACCTGGCTCAGCCCCAGGTTGAGCAACTGCATGTTCGACAGGCGCACGCCGAAGATCGAGCGGTCGGTGAGCAGCACGGGCGCGTAGCACAGCAGGGCGATGGCCGCGGCGATGGCCAGCCAGCGCCAGGCCGTGCGCGCCGGTGGACGAGCCGTGCTGGCGGCGGTTGGCGCGGCGAGGGTTTGTGTCGTCATGTCAATTTTCCGTGGTGCCAGCCGCCAGCCGGCACGCATGAAACAGCGCGGGCCAAGCGAACGCCGCGGAACCGCACTGGCCGGGCCGCTGGCGTTGCCTATCGGCTTGCAAGCCGATAGGCGCTCGCCAGCCGCTCGCCAGCGCGCAGGCGCTGGCTCGGTGCGGGCTCGCCCCCCTTGAGGGGGCTGAGCCCGGACGTGAAACAGTCCCTGCGGACTGTTTCTCGCCTGCGAAGGCCTTCCGGCCTGCCTGCCGGAAGGCGCGCGAAGCGCGTAGGGGGTGTTCACGCCAACGCGCGGCGCAGCTCGGCCGCGCAGATAGCCACCGCGGTGTTGGCTTCGTCAATGACCCGGCCCATGGTGATGAAGCCATGGATCTGGCGCTCGAAGCACACATGCGTGGCCGTGTTGCCGGCCTGGGTGAGGGCTTGCGAATATTGCAAGCCTTCATCGCGCAGCGGGTCGTAGCCGGCGGTGAGCACGAAGGCTGGCGGCAAACCTTTGAGATCACTGTGCAGCAGCGGGCTGGCGCGCCAGTCAACATCGTGCGCCGGGTCGGTGATGTAGTGATCGTGGAAGTAGCTCATGGTGTCGCGGGTCAGCAAGTAGCCGTCGCCATTGCTGGTGT
>JAYUHT010000504.1:0-3550 GCA_043766725.1 Burkholderiales bacterium
GAAACCACTGGGGCGTCCTCGCCGGAGGTCGCCACGTCAATCGCCAAAGCGCGGCGCATCAGCGGCTCGGCCATGGCCCAGAGCGCCTTGGCATCCATGAGCTGAGCGATGTTGGTCATGAGCCGGGCCACGTTGCCAACGATGCCCCGCGCATCGGCCGCCTCGGCAACGGCCAAGGCATGAACCATCAATGGGTTCAGCCGGGGCCATTCCCGCGCATCCTGCGCGTCAGCATTGAAAGCATCGTCCAGCCAGTCCAACGCCTCGCCCAACACGAACTTGGCGGCATCCGCATCGATGCCCAACCGCGTCACCTCCTGCATCAACCGGTGCACTGTAAATTGCGGCAACTGCTCATCGCGCCGCACCAGGGACAACGAGGCCAGCTCGATCAAGGTTTCCGGCCCATCGGCCACCGCATCGTCATCCCTCACTCGCACATCCAGCAAAGACTCCGGCACCGGCTCCGGCGCCAGCCACGCCAGCCGTTGCAACAACCGCAAGGCCGCAGGCGAAAGCTGCGCCACCGATGTTTGCCAGGTGGTGGCCAGGCTGCGCGGGTAGGCCATCACGCGCGGGTCGTACCAGGCCAGCACCTGTTCGCGTTGTTCGGCCCAGGCCTGTTGGTACGCCTCAAACGTTAGCTTCTTTCGCGCGACATAAGCGCCGGCCTGCTCCATGGCCAGAGGCAAGCCACCCAACTCGGCCGCGATGGTGCGGGCACGCTCGCCGTCGTCATCGCGCGCGCGGCGCTGGCCTTGCGTGCGTGCGAGCAGGAACGCGGCCGCGTCGTCATCACTCCATTCGCGCACAAGCAGCACAGGCAGGTGCGCGCCCCAGGCTTCGGCCGAAAGCCGGCTGGTCACCACCACATGCCCACCGGCCAGGCCGGCCAGGCCTTCATCAGCGTCTTCCAGCGCTTGCGCCGCGGCTTCGCTGTCAACGTTGTCGGCAATCAGCAGCCAGCCCGGGTGCGTGGCCAGCCAGCGGCGTACGGCGGCGACCTGCACGCCTTGGTCCGTGGCCTCGTGCTCGGCCAGGTTCAACACCCTGGGCCCACTCAGCGCGGCCAGCGTGCGATTCAATGCCGCGCCATCAGAGGCTTCCACCCACAGCAAGGCGCTGTGCGCCGGCCCATGCGCCCAGGCATGTTCCAGCGCCAGGCTGGACTTGCCCGCACCGCCCAGGCCGCTGAGCACGCACCAGCGCGCGGGCTCGTGCACGGCGCGCGGCACGTCGCCCAAGGCCTGCACCAGCTCGCGCAACAACGCATTGCGCCCGGTGAATAAGCGGTTGGGTTGCCTGGGCAAGTTGCGTGGCGCGCCTTGGGCCTGGGGCACCAAATCGCCAATCGGCGAACGCAGCACTTCGAGGGCCAGCCGGTCGGCATTGGCAAAGCGGAACTCCACATGCCGGCCCGCCTCGCGCAGCCGTTTCACATGCTCTTGCTGCAAGCTTCGCTGCGCTTCGTCCAACACAAAGCGTTCGTCCCGCAGCGCACCGGCCTCGGGCGCACAAACGATGAGCCGTTTGCCATGAAACAGCGCCAGCCAGGCTTCCCATTGCGTGTAAGGCAGGCCCGGCGCGCCCGGCACCAGAAATGGCGCCAACACGGGCAGGCGTTGTGCGATGTCGGGGTAGCGCTGGCGGATCAGTGCCACCGAGGGCTCGCCCGCCAGCGCACCGGTCATGTCACCCACCAGGTGCACCACACCGTCGCAAGCGCGCAGGTACTCATCGAGCTTGTCGAGCGTGACGCTGCCGCTGGCAGTGAAGTTTTTCTGTATCGACACGCTCACTTTGGACCGGGTGAGGTAGCCCTGCAGCGCCTCGCGGTAGTCCTCGAACTCGGCGCTAACGCACGAAATGAACAGGTTGGCGATGGGCACGGTGGCGGCTCTCTCTTCTTGTTCTCAACCGCGGTGAGCGAATCGATGCCGGTGCTCAAGCCGGCGGCGAGCGCGCAGGCCCTTGCGCAGTCACGCCCGCCTGGAACACCTTCACGTCAAAGTCGCTGCCGCCTTCCTTCATGTAGCCGAGCAAGATGCGCTCGCCGTCCGTGCGCACGTTGATCAGGCCGTAGACCAAATCGGTGGCGATGGGCAGCCAGCTCAGGCGCTTGTACAGGCCTTGCGTGGGGGTGCCGGTGAAGGCGGCTTCAAGCTCTTCGGGCTTGAGCAACAGCGCCGGCTCGGCCACCTTGCGCAGGCGCTGCGCATAGGCCAGCGCCACCGAGCGTGCCAGCTCGGTGCTGTACAGCAGCGGCGGCAGCACCTTGCCGTCGCTGCCCACGCTGTCGCGCCCGTAGCGCCCGCAAGCGCCCAGCACGCGCGGGCGCGGGTGGGCATAGTCTTCGTTGTCGCCGCTTGAAATGACACTGGCACGCGCGGCCATGGCACGTACGAAATCGAGGTCGATGTCGTCGCTGCCATGGTGGCAACCCTTGGCCACATCGGCGGCAAACTCGGCCGGTGCGTGGCAGCTCAGCAGCAGCTTTTGCGACGCGGTGTTCGAGTCACCCGTGAGCAGCACGCGCGCCGCGCCATAGTCCACGCGCAAGATCACCGAGTGCCCGTTGCGCGTGACGCTTTCGCTGTCAAACACGCGCAAGCCCTTGCCGCCGCCGGCCAGCTTTTCCACCACCGGCCCGAGTATGCGAATCGAAGCCTTGCCCGCCGCGGGTTCATAGCCGGGCAGCCAGGTGTCGTTGTGTTCAATTCGGCTCACCTTCTTCGGCACCGTGCCCACCAGCTTAGCCAGGCCGGCGTAGTCGGTGGCGAAGGCGCGCTTGGGGGTTTTGAAGTGCGTCTTGCCGTCGACCATCTCGGTGATGAACTTGCCCGCGGGCTTGACGCCATGGCTCGGGTCGAGCTGCGGCGTGGTGCTGGTGTCAGCGCGCTGCGCGCCCAGCTTGTCGCCGTCTTTGAAGCGCGCCATGCCGGGGTGCCAGAAGTTCTGCACGTCCACCGCGAAAGTGCGGCCATCGGGCAGCGCACCCGACAGCACATCGACCATGCCGCCGAAGTGGTCGGCGTCAGGGTGCGTGAGCACCATGTTGGCCAGCTTCACCGCGGGCAGCTTCAATTCGTCGATGAACTTCCAGCGCACGAAATTGGCCGCGCCCTTCTTCGTCATCTGCTCGGCCGCGCGGATGCCGGCGTCGATGAGGTGCCAGGCGTCGTCGTGCGGCGTGCGCATCAACACGCCGTCACCCTGGCCCACGTCGATGATGTACAGCTCCAGCAAACCCACCTCGCCCACGCAGGCCGCGGGCACCCAGCCCAGGTGGCGGCGGGCGCGCACCTGCACGCGGTCGGCCTCGCGCTTCACTTCCACCAAGGGGTCGCCCCACAGCAGCGTGGCCACGGTCTTGTCGGCGTCGTCTTTCAGGGCTTGCTTGAATTTGCCAGCGCAGTCGTTGAGGTAAGCCATGGTTCGCCTTTCAAGTTCGCACCATCATCGCGGGCCGCCGCGCGCGGCGCAAGCACCACAATGCAAACTCCGGTTAGCGTCAGGCACCATGAATCAGCCCACCCCACCCGCCTACATC
>JAYUHT010000505.1:0-3542 GCA_043766725.1 Burkholderiales bacterium
GCTTGAGCGTAAGCGCCACCCGATCCAATGGCCACAATGCCGTGCTCGGGCTCCAGCACATCGCCGTTGCCGGGGATGATCAGCGAGGCCTGCGCATCGGCCACGGCGAGCATGGCTTCGAGCCGGCGCAGCACGCGGTCGGTGCGCCAGTCTTTGGTCAGCTCAACCGCGGCGCGGGTGAGGTGGCCTTGGTGCTTTTCAAGCTTGGCCTCGAAGCGTTCGAACAGCGTGAAGGCGTCGGCCGTGGAGCCGGCAAAGCCGGCCAGCACCTGGCCGTGAAAAAGCTTTCGCACCTTGCGCGCGCCGGCCTTGACGATGGTGGTGCCCAGCGTGACCTGGCCGTCGCCGCCAATGGCCACCAGGGCGCCGCGGCGCACGCTGACGATGGTGGTGCCGTGGAAGGTTTCCATGTTGACCCTGACCAGCCGCGCCTTCCAGCGTGATCAGTTCTTGCGCACCTGAACCCGCGCGTGTTCATTGATGCCCATGGCACCAAAAAACAGTGCCACCAGGCGGTGCGCGTCGGTGAACATCACGCTGCGCTTTTCGCTGCGCTTGGACAGCACCCAGTTCAGCAGATCGCCCGCGGCGATGAAATCAACACGGATCAGCTTGGTGCACGAGACGTTGATCACGGTGGCGCTGCCCAACTCGCCGTTGAGCCGGTTGAGCACCGGGCTGATATCGCCCATCAACTGGCCCGAGAGTTCGATCTGCGCCGTCTGCACCTGGCTGATGGCGTCTTCATGCAGGCCCGACTCCATGAACGTCGCCGGCAGTTCGCTGATCACCGAATGCGGGCCAAGGCTGTTCAGGCCGGTGCCGCTGAGCGACGCGCGACAGCGTGCCGCCTCCCAAGAAGGCGGCGAGACTTCGTAGGTGACGCAGTAGTCGATGGCGACTTCGTCAAACTGATCGGGCCGGTTGGCCAGGCGCAGCACTTCCAGGCGCGCCAGCCAGTAAGCTGGGTCGGCGTCGCGCATGCCGGTGGGGGCGCACTCGTGCAGCACATCGAGCAAGCATTGGCCGGCCTGCCAGCGCATTTCGATCGACTGCGGCGCCCAACTGCGCAGCAGGGTTGAGAACTGGGTGGCGGCTTCAGCGTCGGCGCTGCGCAGCGGGCTCCAGTCGAAGATCCAGGGCAGCGGCATTTGCAGGGTCTGCGAGCGCAGGCGGGCCACGGCCTCGATGTCGAGGTGGGCCGGGCAGACCCAGCCGGCGTCGCCATGCACCCGAGTGCGACCCAGCGGCCGTTCCTCGGCCACCACGGCGGCGGCGTCAGCCACCAGCTTGGGCATGGAAAACCACTGCGGCGCCGACCAGCCGAACTGGTGCGCGTACTCGTACGCCAGGTTCTCGAACGGCTGCTGCTGGCCGGTGGCGCGGTACAAATCAAACATGACCAGCCAGGTTTCGGCATGCTGGGCGCGCGCGCCGCCGCTGCGGATGAGCTGGGTGATGGAATGCTCACACGGCCCGAAGTCGGCGTTGGCAAAGGCGATGACGGCTTCATCCAGGTCAGGGTCGTGCATGACCTCGCTGACCTCCACATGAAAACCCGTGGCGACATTGCGCGCGTCAGGCCGAGCGGCCATGTGCATCGGCGCCAGCGGTGCCAGGCCGGGCGCCAGGCCGCCCCCGGGTGGCAACGGCGGCAGGCCGGGCAGATCGCCGGCAGGCAGGGGTGGCAAGGCCGGCAGGATGTCGTTGTCGTCGTCGTCCAGCAGCGGCGGGGTGGGGGTGCGCGGCTTGGGCAGCGGTGCGTGTCGCGCCAGCACGGCGGGCTCGGTCGGGGTGTCGAAGTTGACGCTGCGCGCCATGCGCGGCCCGCCGGTCAGCGGGTCGCCCACCATCTGCTGTTCAATCTCGTCGATCTTGGCCTTCACACCGCTGTCGGCGCGGGTGACGCTGATTTCAGAAATGCGCGATTCGCCGTCATCGAGCCGTGATGAGCCGCCCAGCACAGCCAGTTGTTCGGCGCTCAAGCCTTCGCGGCGCAGCTTGCGCAGCATGTCGAACTCGCGCTTGCGCACGAAATCGTTGCGCCGCTTGCGCTCGACCATGGCTTTGAGCTCGCTCTTTTCGAGCTCGCCGGTGCGGGCGTCTTCACCGCGGGCGATCTGCGTCCAGTCGGTGGCCGGGTTGGCCACGAAGCGCACCACCTTGCGAAAGAAGCTCTCGCTGTCTTTGGGCTCGCTCATAAAGGCTTCGTGCGGGCGCGGCGCGGGGGCGCTCAGTCCCCGAACATCTTTTGCTTCATCTCGCGGCGCTGCTGCGCTTCAAGTGACAGCGTGGCCGTGGGCCGGGCCACCAGCCGGGCCAGGCCGATGGGCTCGCCCGTCTCGTCGCAAAAGCCGTAGTCGCCCGCTTCCACGCGCGTCAGCGACTGGCTGATCTTCTTCAACAGCTTGCGCTCGCGGTCGCGCGTGCGCAGCTCCAGTGCGTGCTCTTCTTCGATGGTGGCGCGGTCTGCCGGGTCGGGCACGATGCTGGTGTCTTCACGCAGGTGCTCGGTGGTTTCGCCGGCGTTGGACAGCAAGTCGTCCTTCAGTTGCTGCAAGCGGGCGCGAAAGAAGTCGAGTTGCTTGTCGTTCATGTATTCAGCTTCGGGCATGGCGAACAGCTCATCCACGCTGAGTTCACGCCCGGTCTTGGTCTTCCAGGCATTGGCCAACTTGGGGTCCGACTTGACGGTCGGTTTGATCCACTCGCGTTGCTCGGGCATGCCGCGCGCGGTGGGGCGCAAGGGCGCAAAACGGTCGGTAAAGCGGTTGCCGGGCACGGTCAACACGGGCACGGTGTTGGCCGCTTCGGTGGGGGCGTTCTTGGCCTGTGCGGCCTTGCTGGCAGTTGCCTTGGCAGCAGACGGGGGTTTGGTCGTGGCTTGCGCCATAGGGTCCTTGACCGGCCGGGAGGCCGTGGTGACAGTTGTTTTTGTGGCGGCAGGGCCGGGTGTAGCCGCCTTCGCGGGCGTGGATTTCGCCGCCGGCGCGGGGGCTTGTTTCACCGCGGGTGCGGCGGCTGCTTTCGCGCCCAGCGCTGATGTTGGTTTGGCTGGCGGTGCGGATGCTGGTTTAGCTGCCGGCGCTCGTGCGAGTTTCGCCGCCGGTACCGGGCGCGGTGTGGCGCTGGGCTTTGCCGCGGTCTTGAGCGCTGGCTTCGGTGCCTGCTTCGGTGCCGGCTTGGTAACCTGCGCAGGCGCTTTAGCGGCCTTTGCCGCCGGCTTCTTCGCCGCCGGGCTCGTCGCCTTTGCCTTGCTGGTCGTAATGGCCTTGCCAGCCGCTGACTTGGCCGCAGTCTTGTTCACTCGGTGATCTCCTTGCCGCTGGGTACGCCGTGAGGCGGGCGTTTTAACTTCTTGTCTACCCGTCAAGCGCGCGGATTGTAGCCAGCACCCGGGTCTACCCGAGGCCTCAAACTAGGCACTGTTCCAGGCCCTGAATGAAAACATCACGCGGCAGATCGATGCCGGTGAACACCATCTTGCTGGTCTTCTTTTCCCCCGGCGCCCACTTGGGGCCCAAGTCGCTGCCCATCAGTTG
>JAYUHT010000506.1:0-3531 GCA_043766725.1 Burkholderiales bacterium
TGACCGCGCCGCCTTTGAGACAGAAACCGCCCGCCTCGCCAGCCAGGCCATGCGCGTGCTGGCCACCGCACAGCGCGACATCCCGCTGCGCGACTTCGACCCGGCGGCCGACTTGATGCCGTGGGCGCAGCAGTTGAGCCTGGTCGGCCTGGTGGGCATCATCGACCCGCCGCGCCCCGAGGCACGCGACGCCATCGCGCTGTGCCAACAGGCCGGCATCCAGGTCAAGATGATCACTGGCGATCACGCCCTGACCGCAGGCGCCATCGCCCGCGAACTCGGCCTGCATGGCGCGGTCCTGACGGGCGCCGAGCTGGACCGCATCGACGTGGCCGAGTTGTCGCGCCACATCGAAGAGACCGCCGTGTTCGCGCGCGTGGCGCCCGAGCACAAAGTCAAGATCGTGCAGGCGCTCAAAGCGCGCGGCCATGTGGTGGCCATGACAGGCGACGGCGTCAACGACGCGCCGGCATTGAAAAACGCCGACATCGGCATCGCGATGGGCATCACCGGCACCGAGGTCACGAAAGAAGCTGCTGCGATGGTGCTGGCCGACGACAACTTTGCGTCCATCGTCAGCGCCGTCAAAGAAGGCCGCACCATCTACGACAACATCGTCAAGTTCGTGCGCTTTCAGCTGTCCACCAGCATCGGCGCCATCCTCACCGTCCTCAGTGCTCAGGTGGTGGGCCTGCCGATGCCGTTCACCGCAATCCACATCCTGTGGATCGCGCTCATCATGGACGGCCCACCCGCCGTGATGCTGGGCCTGGAGCCAGCGCGGCCCGGCATCATGAGCGAGCCGCCGCGCCGCAGCGACGCACGCATCCTGACGCTGTCGCGCCTGAGTCGCCTGCTGGCCTACGGCAGCACCATGGCGGTGGGCACCATCGGCGTGTACTTTCACGGGCTGCAAACGGGCAATCAGGCCTATGCCTCGACGCTGGCCTTCACCACCTTCGTGCTGTTTCAGTTCTTCAACGTCATGAACGCGCGCTTTGACGCCCGCACCGCGTTCAACCGCCAGTTGTTAGGCAACCGCAAACTGTGGCTGGCGCTGGCCGCCGTGTTGGTGCTGCAGGTGGTGGTGGTGAACTGGGGCCCGGCCCAGGCCGTGTTCGACACCGTGGCCTTGAATCTGGGCGACTGGTTGCTGGCCACGGGTGTGGCGGTCAGCGTGCTGCTGTTGGAGGAAGCGCGCAAACTGGCGGTGCACTGCTGGCAATCCACCCAGCACAAAAGATCGCTGCACAACGTGAAGGCCAACCGATGAAAGTTCTGCTGCCCATCGACGGCTCTGAGGCCGCACTGGACGCCGTGCGCCATGCTTTGCAATTGCAGCGCGAGGGTTTGCGTGCCCGCTTCGTGCTGGCCACCGTGCAAGAACCCACCTATGCCATCGAGATGATGCTGGCCCCCGGTGCCGACGTGCTTGAACGGGTCACGGGTGCCGTCGGCGCGCGTGCGCTGAAAAGTGCTGAGGCCTTGTTCGAAGCAGCAGGTTTGGCCTTTGAGCGCGAAATCGCCTCGGGCGACGCGGCGCCAACGCTGTTGGGTATCGCGCAGCGCTGCGGATGCGACACCATCGTCATGGGCGCACGCGGCAGGGGCGCGCTGCGCAGTGTGTTGCTCGGCTCGGTGTCGCTGGCCGTTCTGCAAGCGTCAACCCTGCCTGTCACGATCGTCAAAGACCAGCCCGGGCCGACAGGCCCTTCACTTTCACCTTAACCAGGAAGACATCATGCGAATCCTCATGCCCATCGACGGCAGCCCTTGCAGCAAGGCTGCGTTGGATTTCATCGCCTCGCGCAGCACCTTGATCGAAGGTCAGCCGGATATTGAACTGCTCAATGTGCAGTACCCGATACCCTCACGTGCCGCTCGCGTCGCAGGCCGCGAAATGGTGCAGAACTACCATGAAACCGAAGCCAGCAAGGTCATCAAACCGGCCCTGGCTGGCTTGAAGCGGGCTGGCTTGCTGGCCCGTGCCAAGTCAGTGGTGGGCAGCCCAGGGGTGGTGGTCGGCCGCATCGCGGCTGGAGACGCCGCTGACCTGATCGTGATGGGCTCGCATGGCCACACCGGTTTCAAGAACCTGCTGTTCGGATCGGTAACGCAAGCTGTGTTGGCGTCTTGCAGTACGCCGCTGTTGGTACTGCGCAGCGGCAATGTCCCCCATACGCTGCCGAAAAAGGAGTCGTTGAAGGTCGGCATCGCACTCGATGGCAGCAAGTACGGCATTGCGGCGGTGCGCTTTGTCGTCAAACACCTTGTGCTGTTTGGCCCGGCTCCCGTGCTGACGCTGATCCATGTCGTGCCGGATTTGTCGCGCCTGCGCGTGCCGGGTGTTTTTGCCGATGCGCCAGTGCCGGGGTTCAAACCGGAGCAAGTTGCAGAAATGCAGCGTGCGGCGTTTGAGCGTGCCTTCGCGCCAGCGCGCAAGCTGTTGAAACCCTGCGCACTGCAAGTCATCGAAGCGCAGCTCACGGGCAACAACCCGGGCGATGTGATTGCCGCATTCGCGACGAAAAACAAGCTCGACATCCTGGTGATCGGTTCGCATGGCGAAGGGGCCTTCGTCTCGACGATCCTCGGATCAGTCGCCACGCGCGTCGCCGCGAAGTTTCGCAATGCGCTGCTGTTCATTCAGCAGAAGTAGTTGCACGGCTGGAGCGTGTGCACGCCCCCGCATGCACGGTGCATACCGTGCAGCGGTTGCGTTAGGCAGATGAGGCACCCCCGGGGTCGATGAGTCATGCTGTTCAACCTGGCGGTGGACTGGGCCAAGCTGAGCCTCATCGTCGTTTGTGCGTATGCACTTCTGGCTGCGTATGCGCGGCGCCGCCGGCCGCAGTGGACCGAGCGCCTGACCCAGCGCCGCTGTGCCGTGCTCGGCATGCTGACGCTGGCCGTGGCTGGCATCAAGCTGATCGAGGATGTGGTGGCCAAGGAGTCCGGGCCGGTTGACGAGGCCATTCTTTGGTTCGTCAGGCAGCATGTGCCGGCAGCACTGAATGATTGTTTCGCGCTGATCACGCTCAGTGGGTCAGCCCGAGTATTGGTGCCCTTGACGGTTGTGGCTGCCGCTGGTTTGTGGGTCACCCGGCGCCATTTCGAAGCGCTGCTTTTGAGTGCATCGCTGCTGACGGCCACTCTGATGGTCTGGGGCATGAAAGCCATCGTCGGCCGGGCCCGCCCGGCCTTGTGGGAGGCGCAGTGGTATTGGGGATCGAGCTTCCCAAGCGGGCACACCCTCAGTACGGCAGCCTTGGCAACCGCAGCCGCGTTGTGCGTGGCGCGCATCTGGCCCCGAGTCGGCAGCCTGGCGATGGCACTTGCTTTGCTGTGGACGGGCTTGATCGCGATCTCGCGTCTTGTGCTCGGCGTCCACTGGCCGTCGGATGTGCTGGCCGCCGCCTGTCTTGGCGCCTTCATTCCCTTGCTCTTCAGCATAGTGAACGACCTGCGTGTTCGACAGCCGCAGCGTGGTGACGGGTGACACCGGCGGTCAATGGCAGCGTTGCGCTTTCA
>JAYUHT010000507.1:0-3526 GCA_043766725.1 Burkholderiales bacterium
TGCCGGGCCGCTGGCGTGCCTTGCAGGCCGCATGGCCGCGAGACGCGGCCATTCCTCGGCCCGTCCAAGCCGACGCAGGTCGGCTTGGAGCCGCGGGCCTCGGCCCCCTTGAGGGGGCTGAGCCCGGACGAGAAACAGTCCCTGCGGACTGTTTCTCGCCTGCGAAGGCCTCCCGGCCTGCCTGCCGGGAGGCGCGCGAAGCGCGTAGGGGGTGTTTCACTTCTCGCGCGGCACGCGGCCTAGCAAAAAGAACTCGGCGTTGGGCTGCATGCCCATCATGTTGGCCATGCGGTTGCTCAGCCCGAAGAAGGCGGCGATCGCGCCGATGTCCCAGATGTCTTCGTCATCAAAGCCATGGGCATGCAAGGCGCGATAGTCAGCGTCTTCCACCGCGGCGGAGTCGAGGCACACCTTCATCGCAAAGTCGAGCATGGCGCGCTGGCGCAGCGTGATGTCGGCCTTGCGGTGGTTCACGGCCAACTGGTCGGCCAGCAGCGGCTTCTTTTCGAAGATGCGCAGCAGCGCGCCGTGCGCCACCACGCAGTACAGGCAGTGGTTGGCGGCCGAAGTGGCCACGATGATCATTTCGCGTTCGCCCTTGCTCAGGTTGCCGCCCTGCTTCAGCAGCAAGGCGTCGTGGTAGGCCAGGAACGCCCGCATCTCGGCCGGGCGGTGGGCCAGGGCGAGGAACACATTGGGCACGAAGCCGGTTTTTTCCTGCACTTCCAGCACGCGCGCGCGCAGGTCTTCGGGCAGCTCGGCGATGGCGGGAACGGGGTAGCGGCTGATCGGGCTGATCGTGTTCATGGTGGCTCCTGTGTAGCGCGTTTCAGGTCTTGAATTGCAGGGCGTGCAGGCGCGCGTAGAGCCCGCCGCGGGCCAGCAACTCTGCCGGCGCACCTTGTTCGACGATACGCCCGGCGTCCATGGCCACCACGCGGTGGGCATGCTCGATGGTGCTCAGGCGGTGGGCAATGATCAAGGTCGTGCGCCCGCGCATCAGTTCATCGAGCGCGGCTTGCACGGCGCGTTCGGATTCGCTGTCGAGCGCCGAGGTGGCTTCATCGAAGATCAGGATCGGCGCGTCCTTGTACAGCGCGCGCGCAATGGCCAGGCGCTGGCGCTGGCCGCCGGAGAGCTGGCTGCCGTTGTGGCCGATCTGGCTGTGCAGCCCTTGCGGCAGGCTGCGCACGAACTCGAGCAATTGCGCGCTGCGCAGGGCGTCTTCAACACGCTGCTCATCCACCGCCGCGCCCAGCGCCACGTTGGCGGCCACGCTGTCGTTGAACAGCACCACATCTTGGCTCACCAGCGCGAACTGCGCGCGCAGGCCCCAGATGTCCCATTCAGCCAGCGGTTTGCCGTCGAGCAGCACGCTGCCGGAAGTGGGTTCGATGAAGCGCGGCAGCAGTTGCACCAGCGAGCTCTTGCCCGCGCCCGAGGGCCCGACCAGGGCGACGATCTCACCAGCGCGAATGGTCAGGCTCAATCCCGCCAGCGCGGGCGCCTGGTCGCTCTGGTATTGCAGGCTCACCTCGCGCAGCTCGATCTCGCCGCGGGCGCGGGCGCTGCTGGCGCCGCCACTCAGTTCAGCCGGCGTGCTGGCGATCAGGTCCAGGCCGCGCTCCAGCGCCGCCAGGCCGCGCGTGATGGGCGCCATCACATCACTCAAATGCTTGATCGGCGCCACCAGCATCAGCATGGCGGTGATGAAGGCCACGAAGCTGCCCACCGAGGCGCCCTGGCCCGCGCTTTGCCACAGCGCGGCCACGATCACGGCTGAGAGCGCACAGGCCGCCAGCACCTGGGTGATGGGCGTCATGGTGGCGCCGGCGGCCACCGACTTTTGCATCAGCCGCGCCAGCAGCTTGCCGTGTTGTTCGAAGCGCTGCATCTGCTGCGCCTGCGCGCCGTGCAGGCGCACGATGCGCCAGGCCAGCACGTTTTCTTCCACCACGTAGGCCAGCTCGTCGGTGACGCCTTGGCCGGCCACGGTGAGGCGGTGCAGCCGGCTGCCCATGGCGCGCATCACCGCGGCCACGGCGGGAAAGAGCAGGGCCACGAACAGGGTGAGCGTCCAGTTCAACCAGAACAGATAGATCAACAGGGCGAGCAAGGTGAGCGAATCCTTCACCAGGGTGAGCAGGGCGTCCACGAGCTGCTGCGTGCCTTGCTGCACCTCGTAAACCAAGGTGTTGGTGAGCTGGCTGGCCGAGTGCCGGGTGAACAGCGCGCCCTGGGCGGCCAGCAGGTGGGCAAACATGTCGCGGCGCAGTTTCAGCACGGCGCGGTTGGCGGCCCAGGCCAGCGCATATTGCGCCACGTAGCCGGCCAGGCCGCGCACGGCGAACAGGCCGATGATGGCCAGCGGCACCAGCCACAGCGGCAGCGTGCCGGCGGCAAAGCCGTTGTCGAGCAAGGGCTTGAGCAAGGCCGGCACCATGGGCTCGGTGGCCGCGCCAACAAGTGCCCCGGCAAACGCCACCGCAATGCCGGCACGGCCGGCTTTGAAAGCGGGGGCGATGCGTTGGAAGCGTTGCAGCAGGCTGGCCATGGCGGGGCGCGATTATCACGGGCCAACAGGGCAGACAACCCCGCTGCCTACAATCACCAGCCTCTAAGTATTCGCCACAGCGCAGGCCATGGTCTGCCGCTCATGATCCATCCAGTGAACGAACCCACAGCACAACGCGGACCCTTTTTCACAGCCACCAGGCGGCGCTTGTTGGTCGCCCTGGGGGGCGGCATCGCGGCCCCTGCGCTGGCCCAGTTCAGGGTGGAGATTTCCGGTATTGCCGGCACGCAGTGGCCGATTGCGGTGGCCACGCTGCGCGGCGAAGAAGCGGCCAATGCGCCCGTAGCCGCCATCGTGCGGGCCGACCTGGCGCGCAGCGGTGTGTTCAACCTGGTCGATGCGCCGAACGGCCTGGACGATGCATCGGCCTTGCCGCAAGACGCCCTGCGGCAACGCGGTGCCGATGCGCTGCTGGCCGGCTCGGCCGCGCGGCTGGCCGATGGCCGCATCGACCTGCGCGTGAAGCTGTGGGACGTGGTCACCGGCAACACGCTGCTCGGTCAAAACCTCACCGTGCACCCCGCCGATGTGCGGCTGGCCGCGCACCGCATTGCCGACGCCATCTTCGCCAAGATCACGGGGGACGCCGGCGTTTTCGCCACGCGCATTGCGTATGTGAGCAAGCTGGGCAACCGCTATTCGCTGCACATCACCGATGCCGATGGTGAAGGCGGCCAGGTGGCCGTGGCCAGCAATGAGCCCATCATTTCACCGGCCTGGTCGCCCGATGGGCGCGAGCTGGCCTATGTTTCGTTCGAACACCAAAAGGCCGAAGTGGTGGTGCAGGAACTGGCCAGCGGCAAGCGCCGCACGCTGGCCAGCTACCGCGGCTCGAACAGCGCGCCGGCCTGGTCACCCGATGGGCGCGAGCTGGCGGTGACGCTGTCGCGCGACGCGCCGGCGCAGCTGTATGTTTTGTCGCGCGAAGGCGGCACACCGCGGCGGCTGACC
>JAYUHT010000508.1:0-3519 GCA_043766725.1 Burkholderiales bacterium
TCGGCGCGATCATGCCGGCCTTCGTCGGCTTCGCGAACTGGATGATTCCTTTGCAAATCGGCGCAGCTGACATGGCTTTCGCCCGCATGAACAACTTCAGTTTCTGGCTGATGATTCCTGCCGGTCTGACGCTGGTGGGCTCTTTCTTCATGCCAGGTGGCGCACCCGCCGCGGGCTGGACGCTGTATGCACCGCTCACCCTGCAAATGGGCCCGAGCATGGATGCCAGCATTTTTGCGCTGCACATCATGGGAGCGAGCTCGATCATGGGCTCGATCAACATCATCGTCACCATCCTGAACATGCGCGCCCCCGGCATGACGCTGATGAAGATGCCGCTGTTCGCCTGGACCTGGCTGATCACCGCCTTTTTGCTGATCGCCGTGATGCCCGTTCTGGCCGGCGCCATCACCATGACGCTCACTGACCGCCACTTCGGCACCACCTTCTTCAACCCCGCCGGCGGTGGCGACCCGGTGATGTACCAGCATATCTTCTGGTTCTTCGGCCACCCCGAGGTCTACATCATGATCTTGCCGGCGTTCGGCATCGTCAGCGCCATCATCCCGGCTTTCGCACGCAAGCGTTTGTTTGGATATGCCTCGATGGTCTACGCCACCTCGTCGATCGCCATCCTGTCGTTCATCGTCTGGGCGCACCACATGTACACCACCGGCATGCCGGTCACGGGCCAGCTCTTCTTCATGTACGCCACCATGTTGATCGCCGTGCCCACGGGCGTGAAGATCTTCAACTGGCTGGCCACCATGTGGCGCGGCTCGATGACGTTCGAAACGCCCATGCTGTGGGCGGTGGGTTTCCTGTTTGTGTTCACCATGGGCGGCTTCACTGGGCTCATCCTGGCCATGGCACCGATCGACATCCAGTTGCAAGACACCTACTACGTCGTGGCCCACTTCCACTACGTTCTGGTGGCGGGTTCGTTGTTCGGCCTGTTTGGCGGCGTGTACTACTGGGGCCCGAAGTGGACCGGCGTGATGTACAACGAATTGCGCGGCAAGCTGCACTTCTGGGGCTCGTTGATCTTCTTCAACGTCACCTTCTTCCCGATGCACTTTCTCGGCCTGGCCGGCATGCCGCGCCGCTATGCCGACTACCCGATGCAGTTCACTGACTTCAACATGCTGGCGTCGGTCGGCGCGTTCGGCTTCGGCATCATGCAGGTCTACTTCTTCCTCTTCGTGGCCCTGCCCATGATGCGCGGCCAGGGCGAGAAGGCGGCGCAAAAACCATGGGAAGGTGCCGAAGGCCTGGAATGGGAAGTGCCGTCGCCCGCGCCCTGGCACACCTTCGAGAACCCGCCCAAGCTCAGCGCCGATGCCACGCGCGTGATCGGCTGAACACCCGCATCGTCATGAGCCAAAGCCTTGAACAACAGCGTGCCAACCGGCGCCTGGGCCTGGCCCTGGCGCTGGTGGCGCTGGTCTTCGCGCTGGGCTTCTTCGTGCGCCTGGCTTACTTCGGCCGTTAACGCACGACGCCCACCCATGTCGTTCATCGCCTCCACCCGCCTGAGCCGCGACAACCAGCGCATGTTGGGCAAGCTCGTGGTCGTGGCGGCTTTGATGTTCGGCTTTGGCTATGCCCTGGTGCCGTTGTACAAGGCCATCTGCCAGGCCCTGGGCATCAACGTGCTGGCCTTGGGTGAAGGCCGCGTGGCGCAGAACACCAAGCTGCGCAACACGCAGCTCGACACCAGCCGCAGCGTCACCGTGGAGTTCGATGCCAACGCCCGCGGCCCGTGGGAATTCAAGCCGGCGCAGCCGCTGGTGAAGGTGCACCCGGGCGAACTGGCCACGGTGATGTACGAGTTTCGCAACGTGCAAAACCGCACCATGGTGGCGCAGGCGATTCCGAGCTATGCGCCGCATCATGCAGCGGCGCACTTCACCAAGATCGAATGCTTCTGCTTTGCCGAACACACGCTCAAGCCGGGTGAGTCGAAGCAGTGGCCGGTCACCTTCGTCATCGACCCCAAGTTGCCCAAAGACGTGAGCACCATCACCTTGTCGTACACCTTTTTCGAAGTGGGTGGCAAGGTGCCTGGGGCCGCGCCTTGAAGGCAGTCAGCATGCGCGAAGACCTGCCCGAAGCCGGTTTGAAAGCCGCCGTGGCACGCAAGGCCTCACCGTGGCAAACCATGCGCGCGGTGTTCTGGTCGTTCTTCGGCGTGCGCCGTTCGGCTGACCATGCGCTGGACGTGGAAAAACTCAATCCGTTGCATGTGGTCATCGCGGGTTTGATCGGTGCCGGCTTGTTCATCGCGGCGCTGGTCTTGTTGGTCAAATTCGTCATCGGCAGCGGTATCGCTGCCTAAGCATTCATCGGTTCCAGGAGAGCACATGTCGGCTGCCACCCCACACGGCACAACGCCTCACGGCACAACGCCTTACTACTTCATTCCCGCGCCGTCTCAGTTTCCGGCGCAGGTGGCGCTGGGCCTTGGCTTGGTGATCTTTGGTGCGGCGCAGTGGGTCAATGGCGCCGGCTGGGGCAGCTATGTGCTGCTGGCCGGCGTGGCCATTTGGCTGACCACGCTGTTCCGCTGGTTCTCGCAGTCCATCAGCGAAAGCCGCAGCCACCAATACTCAGACCGGGTTGATGTCTCCTTCCGCTGGAGCATGAGCTGGTTCATCTTCTCCGAAGTGATGTTCTTCGCCGCCTTCTTCGGCGCGCTGTACTGGGCCCGCGTGCATGCCTTGCCGATGCTCGGCAACCTCGACCATCAAGTGCTGTGGCCTGATTTCAAGGCCGTGTGGCCGAGCACCGCGGCGGGCTATACCGCGTCGCCGGCCGGCAGCATTGAGCCCTTCACGACCATGGGGCCGTTCTGGATCCCCACCATCAACACCGCGCTGCTGCTCAGCTCGGGCGTCACGCTGACCATCGCCCACCATGCACTCATCGCCAACCAACGCGCCAAGACCATTTTCTGGATGTGGTGCACCGTGATCCTGGGCGTGGTCTTCGTGGCCTGCCAGGCCTACGAATACGCGCATGCCTACAGCGACCTGAACCTCAAGCTCAGCTCAGGCATTTTCGGCTCCACCTTCTTCATGCTCACCGGCTTCCACGGCTTCCATGTGTGCGTGGGCGCGATCATGCTGTTCTTCATCACGCTGCGCTTGCAAAACGGCCACTTCTCGCCCGAGCACCACTTCGGCTTCGAAGGCGCGGCCTGGTACTGGCACTTTGTTGACGTGGTCTGGCTGGGCTTGTACATCCTGGTCTATTGGTTTTGATTCGAGCCTGCGTCGCGGCGCTGAAAAAAACGCCGCTTGATGCGGCGTTTTTGTTGGCGCGTGTCAGGAAGTTCAGCCACCCAATGCGATGCCAGTGGGGCGGATCCAGCCCAGGCTGTAACCCAGCAGCACAAACAAGAACAGCGCCACCGACAAGCCGATCCGCCAGGCCAGCGCTTGTGCCATGCGCTTGCCGGTGACATCGGCCCCCGGGCGGCGGCGCAACATGAACAGGCCGGCGAACCCCAAGGCCCCG
>JAYUHT010000509.1:0-3515 GCA_043766725.1 Burkholderiales bacterium
CTGATCACGGCGTTTGCGATTTTCCTGCTGGTCAAGGGCATGAATGCGGTCAAGAAGCCGGCGCCGGCTGCCGCTGCAACTCCGCCGCCGCCTGCTCCGAGCGAGGTTTACCTCAAGGAAATCCGCGACGCACTGGTGAGGAAGTAAGCCTCGAACTGCGAATAGTCTGCAAGCCCGCGCGCACCTCTGCGTGCGGGTTTTTGTTTTTGCGAGAGCTGCATTGACGGGGCGGCGGCATGTGATACGAGGTTGCGTGTGCGGGCGTAGTTCAATGGTAGAACGGCAGCTTCCCAAGCTTCATACGAGGGTTCGATTCCCTTCACCCGCTCCATGAACACCACGCCTGCGCTGACCCTGCTTCCCCTGGATGTGGACGCGTCCACGCGGCAAGCCCTGCAGGGGCTGGGCTGGGTGGTGCAGTCGCAGGCCGACCTCAATCCCAACGTGGCCGAAGACGCGGTGCTGGTGCAGGCCGACACGGCTGATGCCCTGCAAGCGTTGGCCCGGCGGCCGGGTTTGTCGGCTTCTGCGCTGGACAGCGCCTGGGTGGTGGTGACGCCGCTGCCCGACCCGGCGCTGGAAACCGAATTGCTGCGCATGGGCGTCGAAGCCATCGTGCCGCCGCTGGACGCGGCTGCGCTGTCGCGCCAGCTGCACCACGCCGTGCAGCGCAAGCGCATGGAACGTGCCGCGCGCACTGCCTACGCCACCGACCTGGCCACCGGCCTGCCGCACCAGGCGCAGCTGCTGGAACACATGACGCAGCTGCTGGCGCTGCGCGAACGCGAACCGGCGCCCATGGTCTTGCTGGTGCTGCGCATCGACGGGTTCGGCGCCGCCGCCGCGCGCCTGGGTGGCGAGGCCGGCAATGTGCTGCGCCGCAAGGTGGCGGTGCGCCTGCGCAGTGCGCTGCGCGCCAGCGACGTGGTGGCCGCCATCGGCCCCGATGCTTTTGGCGTGCTGCTGGGCCGGCTGGAATCGCGCAGCGACGGCGAACGCGTGGCCGGCAAGCTGGTGCGCACGCTGCAGCAGCCGATCAGCGTGGCGGGCCAGCCCTGCATGGTGACGGCCGCCGTCGGCCTGGCGCTCTACCCCGACCACGGCAAGGACGCCAACAGCCTGTTGCAGCGCGCCAGCGCACAGGCCGGTTCGGTGGCCACGCTGGGCAGCGCCGGCTTTGCGGTGCGCACCGAGCGCAGCGGCAGTGTTGCCGCCAACGACGGCGACAGCCAAGACCCCGGCGGCCGCTGAGCCGCCGGCCTGCTGAGACGGCGGGCTATTCCGCCGTGATGCGCGCAGCCGCGATGACGCGGGCCCAGCGCTCGATCTCTTCGCCCAGAAAGCGCCCGAAAGCCTGCGGGCCGCGTGCGTCCACCCGGAAGCCCTGGGTGCGCGCGCGCTCATCAAGTTCGGGTGTGGCCATGATCTTCAGCACCTCGGCCCCCAGCTTGTTCACCGCCGCTTCGGGCGTGCTGGCCGGCGCCATGATGGCCGTCCAGTTTTCCACCGCCAACTGCGGCGCACCCACTTCGGCCGTGGTCGGCACGTCGGGCACCAGCGCATGGCGGGTGCTGCTGGCGATGGCCAGCGCGCGCAGCTTGCCGCTCTTCACATGGGCCACGCTCTCGGGCAGGTTCGAGAAGATCACGTCCAGCTGGCCGCCGATCAGGTCGGTGATAGCCGGGGCGCCACCCTTGTAGGGCACGTGCTGCACATCGGTCTTGTACAGGTCGTTGAACAAGGCCAGCGTCAGGTGCGGCGGCGTGCCATTGCCGCTGGAACCGGCGTTGAGCCTGCCGCCCTTGGCGCGTTGGATCAGGTCCTTGAAGTCCTTGATGGGGCTGGCCGTCGGCACCACCACCAGCATCGGCGAGCCGGCCAGCAAGGCCACGGGCTTCAAGTCGCGCTGGAAGTCGTACGGCGCCTTGCCCTTGAACAGCGTGACATTGGCGGCATGCGTCAAGGTGATGGCCAGCAGGTTGTAGCCGTCACCCGGTGCCTTGGCCACCAGGTCGGCACCAATTTGGCCGCCATTGCCGGGCTTGTTGTCGATCACTGCGGTGATGCCCCAGCGCGTGCCCAGTTGCTGGCCCACTAGGCGGGCCATCACATCGGTCAGCCCGCCCGGCGGGAAGGGCACCACATAGCGCAGCGCGCTACCCGCCTTGGGATAGTCGGCCTGGCCCCAGGCGGAAGAAGCGAAGGGGCCGGCGGCCAGCCCGGCGGCGCCCGCCAGGCCGATGAAATCACGTCTTTGCATGGGCTTGTCCTGTGCTCTCGCGGCCACGCCGGCCGCCAGCGCGCATCATGCCGCGCGCCAGGCCGCGAGCATCGCCTCGGGCACCTCGATGCCCTCGGCCTCGGCGCGCCGGCGCAGGCCCTCACGCCTGGCACCGGGCAGGCGCACGCCCTCGTCTTGCAGCATCTCGGCCAGCAGCACCTCGATGCGGTCGAGGAAGCTGCTGTTGCCTGCCAGCGCGCCCGGGTCGATGACGATGAAAGCCTGGCCGATGCCGGGCCGGTTGCCGGCGTCGACAAAGAAGCTGGACGCCTCAAAGCCGAAGTTCGCACCGATCACCGCTGTGACCAGCAGCTCGACCACCAGGGCCAGCATCGCGCCCTTGGGGCTGGTGGCCGCGCCCAGCGGCAACATCGACCCGGCCATGCCGGCTTGGGGGTCGGTGGTGGCGTGGCCATCGGCGTCCAGGGCCCAGCCCAGCGGGATGGCCTGGCCGGCCTTGGCGGCCACCATCAGCTTGCCGCGGGCCACCTCCGACAGGCTCAGGTCGATCATCAGCGGGTCGCCCGAGCCCGCAGGCGCGCCGGCCAGCGCCTGGCGCGGGAAGATCGCCGCCACCGGGTTGGTGCCGAAGACCGGGTGCTTGCCCCCGGCTGCCGGCATCGCAGCCGGCGAGTTGGCAAAGCCCAGGCCCACCATGCCGGCCGCGGCCACCGCGCGCAGGTGGTCCACCAGCACGCCGCCATGGTGGCTGCGCACCACACCGGCGATGGCCACGCCATGCTCGCGGGCGGCGGCCACCGCCTCTTGCACGGCAAAAGCGCAGGCGGCAAAGGCCAGGCCGCCGTCGGCGTCCACCACCAGCGCGCCGCCCTTGCGGCGCAGCACGCGGGGTTGGGCGGCACCGTTGGCGCGGCCGTTGCGCAGATGGGTGCTGTACTGGCCCACCCGGCTCAGCCCATGCGAGCCCAGGCCTTGCGACTCGGCCAGCACCAGGGCCGTGGCGGTGGCCTCGGCCATCGCCAGGTTGGCACCGGCGCGCTGCAGCGCGGCGCTGACCAGGGCCTGCACTTGCGCGGTCGGCAGCTTCATGCCAGGGCCTCCAACACCTTGTCGGCGATCAGAAAACTCACCCGCTTGTTCGATTCCAACGACACCCCGGCGATGTGCGGGGTCAACAGCAGGTTCGGGCAGCCGTCGAAGTGCGGGCTGGCCGGTAGCGGCTCGGTGCCGAAGACGTCGATGGCCGCACCGCCCAGCCTGCCAGCGCGCAGCG
>JAYUHT010000510.1:0-3515 GCA_043766725.1 Burkholderiales bacterium
GGCGTGACCAGCGCGACGAGACTGCCAAGAATGGGTGTCATGAAAGTGATCCTGGGAATCGGCTGATTTTAGCCAGCCAGCGCCGCACGCACGGGCTGGGCCGCTGCGGGGTCGAACGCCAGCGCCGCGAGGCGCTGCACAAAGCGCGGTGGGCTGGGCAAGTAGCCGTCTTCGAAGGCCACCACGCGCAGGCCTTGCGCGGCTTCGAGCAACTCGCCTTGGCGCAGCAAGAAGTCAGGCCGTGATGGCCGGCCCACGGTTTCGTTGCCCTGCGCGAAGGTTTCATACAGCAGCACACCGCCGGGCGCCAGCGCAGCGAGCAGCCGCGGCAGCAGCGGACGCCACAGGTAGTTGGTGACGACGACGGCATCGAACCGGCGCTCTGCCAAAGGCCAGGGTTCACCTTCGAGATCAGCCACGATGATTGCGGCCTGGCCGTGCAGCGGCGCCAGCGCAGCAGCGTCGCGGTCCACGCCAGTGACCTTGAAGCCGGCCTGGCTGAACCAGCGCACATGGCGCCCGCTGCCGCAGGCCACGTCGAGCACGGTGCCGCCGGGGCGAATGAGCGGCGTGAAGCGCGTGACCCAGGGCGAGGGCGCGACCAGGCCGGCGTGGTCCATCAAAAACAAGCCCAGAAGCGCACGGCCAGGTCCACCGCCAAGTGCGGGTTGAGGTAGGCGGCGAACACCGCGCCCAGGGCCACGGTGGCCAGCGTCAAACCCAGCAAGTGCTTGTGCCCAGGCTTGTGCATCGCCGTCATGCCGGCTGCGCCCGCAGCAGCGGCGTTTCGCGCACCGGCAGGTTGGCCAGGAAGGCGAACACGCCCAGGGCGATGGACAAGCCCCAGACCACGTCGTAGCTGCCGTACGCCTGGTACAGCCGCCCGCCCAGCCAGGCACCCATGAACGAGCCCACCTGGTGGCTGAGGAAGACGAAGCCGCCGAGCATCGACATGTATTGCACGCCAAAAATCTGCGCCACCACCGCGTTGGTGGGCGGCACGGTTGACAGCCACAACAGCCCCATCGTGGCGGCGAAGACATACACGCTCCAGGGCGACAGCGGCGCGGCCAGGAAGGCCGCAATCACCAGCGCGCGCAGCAGGTAGATGGCCGACAGGATGCGCGGCTTGGACAAGCGCTGGCCCAGCACGCCCACGCCATAGGTGCCGATCACGTTGAACAGGCCGATCAGCGCCAACGCCGTGGCCGCGACCTCGGGTTCCAGCCCCTTGTCCTTCAAGTAGCTGTGCATGTGCACGCCGATGAACACGACCTGGAAGCCGCAGACGAAGTAGCCCGCCGTGAGCCAGCGAAAACTCTTGTTCGCAAAGGCTTCGCGCAGCGCCGCACCCACGCTTTGCTGGAAATTGCCCGCTGCAGCCTGCGGTTTTTCATTCAGGCCTAGCGCCAGCGGCAAGATGCCCAGCGCCAGCACGCCCAGGATGAACAGGGCCTGCTGCCAGCCAAACTGGCTGATCAAGCTGTTTTCAACCGGGACCATCAGGAACTGGCCGAACGAGCCCGCGGCGGCCACCAGGCCCATCGCCCAGGAGCGCTTGGCCGCGTCCACGTTGCGCGCAATGACGCCGAAGACCACGGCGTAAGTGGTGCCCGCCTGGGCCAGGCCCACCATCACGCCGGCCGTCAGCGCAAAGCCCGTGCCGCTGCTCACATTCGCCATCGCCACCAGGCCCGCGGCATAGAACAAGGCGCCCACCCACAACACGCGCATGGCGCCGAAGCGGTCTGCCACCATGCCGGCCAACGGCCCGGCAAGGCCCCAGGCGAGGTTCTGGATGGCCATGGCGAGCGAGAAGGTTTCGCGCGTCCAGCCGCGTTCAATGGTGATGGGCTGCAGCCACAGCCCAAAACCATGGCGGATGCCCATCGACAGCGAGACCACCAAGGCGCCGCACAACAGCAGTTGGGTCAGAGGCATGCGCCCAGGCGAAGCGGCTGGCGAGAAATTCATGGCCGGAACTCTACCGCCTGGTCGATTGCGGCCCGCGAGGTGGGGTGAACTCGCTACAGTGCCGCCCAACGCGAGCCCACAGAACTGTCGCTTCGCGCCAGGCCCCCCAGGGGCATGAGTAAAGTAGCCAAGCGACATTTACTCATGGAGGAAACCGCGATGAAGGTGCTTGTTCTGGGCAGCGGCGTGATCGGCACAACCACCGCCTACTACCTGGCCCGCGCCGGGCACGAGGTGCAGGTGCTCGAGCGCCAGGCCGGCCCGGCGCTGGAAACGAGCTTCGCCAACGCCGGCGAGATCTCGCCCGGCTATTCAGCGCCCTGGGCAGGCCCCGGCGTGCCGCTCAAGGCCATCAAGTGGATGTTGATGGCGCACAGCCCCTTGGTCATCTGGCCGATGCTCGACCCGGCCATGTGGCGCTGGGGGCTGGCCATGCTGGCCAATTGCACCGAACGGGCCTATGCGCTGAACAAGAGCCGCATGGTGCCGCTGGCCGAGTACAGCCGCGATTGCTTCAAGGCGCTGCGTTCTGAAACCGGCATCACCTACGACGACCGCGCCCTGGGCACCTTGCAACTCTTTCGCACGCAAAAGCAGCTCGACGGCACCGGCCAGGACATTGCGGTGTTGCAGCAGTACGGCGTGCCCTACGAGCTGCTGGACCGCGGCGGCTTCGTTCGTGCCGAACCGGCGCTGGCATTGACGCAGGAGAAATTCGTCGGCGCGCTGCGCCTGCCCGGCGATGAAACGGGGGACTGCTTGATCTTCACCCAGCAGTTGGCCGACATGGCACGCGCCTTGGGCGTGCGCTTTCACTTCAACACGCAAATCGAAGCCATGGAGGCCGAAGGCGGCAGCATCACCGCCGTGCGCACGGCGCAGGGCCGCTTCAGCGCTGATCGCTACGTCGCCGCGCTGGGCAGCTATACACCACAACTGTTGAAACCACTGGGCATGAAGCTGCCGGTGTACCCGGTGAAGGGCTATTCGATCACCGTGCCCATCACCGACGCCGCCGGCGCGCCCGAGTCAACTGTGATGGACGAAACGCACAAGGTCGCGGTCACGCGCCTGGGTCAGCGCATCCGCGTGGGTGGCACCGCTGAACTCGCCGGCTTTGACCTGCGCTTGCGCGAAGCCCGGCGCGGCACGCTGGAGCATGTGGTGACCGACCTCTTCCCCACGGGCGGTGACGTGTCGCAAGCCAGCTTCTGGTGCGGCCTGCGGCCGATGACGCCCGACGGCACACCCATCGTCGGCGCCACCAGCGTGCCCAACTTGCTGCTGGCCACCGGCCACGGCACGCTGGGCTGGACCATGGCCGCAGGCACCGGCCGCGTCTTGGCAGACTTGATCTCGGGGCGCCAACCCGAGATCGACATCAGCGGCCTGGCCCTCGCGCGCTATCACGAAAACGCGCGCTGACTTGCGTGGCGGCAGGCAAAAACGCCTGCCTAGAATCCGCCGCCATGGCCACCAAGCAAGGCGTTTACGCAGAGAGTTCGATCCGTGTCCTGAAGGGCCTGGAGCCCGTGCGCCAG
>JAYUHT010000511.1:0-3499 GCA_043766725.1 Burkholderiales bacterium
CAGACTTTTGCCGCGCGGCGGCGCAACGGCGGCGATTGGGAAGCGATCAGCTTTGCGCAGATGCTGGCGCGTGCCCAGGTCATCGCCCAGGCCCTGGCCACGCGCGGCCTGAGCGCCGAGCGCCCGATCGCCATCCTGAGTGAAAACGACCTCGATCATCTGAGCCTGGCCTTTGGCGCCATGTGGGCCGGCGTGCCTTACGCGCCCGTGTCCACCGCGTATTCGCTCGTCAGCCAAGACTTCGGCAAGCTGCGCCACATCCTGGGCAAGCTCACGCCGGGCCTGGTGTTCGCCAGCAGCCCGGCTTACGCCAAGGCGATGGCCGCCACGGTGGGGCCGGAGGTGGAAGTGGTGCTGGCGCAAGGCGCGCTCGACGGCCGGCCCGCCACGCCGTTCAGCGAATTGCTGAACACGGCGCCTGGCGCACAAGGCACGGCGGCACATGCCAAGGTGAACGGCGACACCATCGTCAAGTTCCTGTTCACCTCTGGCTCGACCAAGCTGCCCAAGGGCGTGATCAGCACCAACCGCATGTTGAGTGCGAACCTGCAAATGATTGCCCAGAGCAGCGTCTTCCTCACCGAAGCGCCGCCCGTGCTGGTCGACTGGCTGCCCTGGAACCACACCTTCGGCGGCAGCCACAACGTGGGCATTGCCCTGGCCATGGGCGGCACGCTGTACATCGACGATGGCAAGCCCACGCCGGCAGGCATCAAGGAAACCCTGCGCAACCTGCGTGAAGTGCCCAGCACGGTGCACTACAACGTGCCGAAAGGGTTTGAAGAAATCGCCCTGGCGATGGACACCGACGACCAGTTACGTCAAACGTTTTTCAAGAACCTGAAGAGCATGTTCTTTGCCGGCGCCGGCCTGAGCCAGGCGGTGTGGAACCACCTCGATAAACACGCCGTGGCCACGTTGGGCCAGCGCGTGCGCATGATCACCGGCCTGGGCATGACCGAAACCTCGCCCACCTGCACCAACGCTCTGCACGACACCGTGGGCGCAGCGCACATCGGCCTGCCCAACCCCGGCTGCGAGGTGAAGCTGGTGCCCCTGGCCGGCAAGCTGGAAATTCGCTTTCGCGGCCCGCACGTCATGCCCGGCTACTGGCGCGAACCCGAGTTGAGTGCCGAAGCCTTTGACGACGAAGGCTTCTACTGCACGGGCGACGCCGCCAAGCTGGTGGATGAAAACGACCTGAGCCAGGGCCTGCTGTTCGATGGCCGCATCGCCGAAGACTTCAAGCTTTCCAGCGGCACGTTTGTCAGTGTGGGGCCGTTGCGCGGCAAGGTCATCGCCGCCGGCGCGCCATACGTGCAGGACGTGGTGGTGACCGGCATCGACCGCAGCGAGATCGGCTTGCTCATCTTCCCGCGGCTGGACACTTGCCGCACGCTGGCAGCGGTTGACACGGAGGTCAGCACCGATGCCGGCTTGGCCGAGGTGGTGCACAGCGCGCCGGTGCGCGGCTTCTTCCAGCAACTGGCCACGCAGTTGTGGCAAGGCGGCACGGGCAGCGCCAACCGGCCCGCGCGTTTGCATGTGCTGGTGGAGCCGCCTTCCATCGACAAAGGCGAGGTGACAGACAAGGGTTCGATCAACCAGCGCGCGGTGCTCGCTGCGCGGGCTGATCTGGTGGAAGCACTTTATGCAGCCACCGCCGCTGGCCCTGATCTCATCGTGCCGCAAAAGGCTTGAGTCGGCGATCCACCATGGCCAAGACCCACATCTTCCCCGTCACCATCGCCTTCGGAGATTGCGACCCTGCCGGCATCGTTTTCTATCCCAACTTCCAGCGCTGGATGGACACTTCATCGCTCGCCTTCTTCATGGCCTGCGGCGTGCCACCATGGCGCGAGCTGGTGAAAACGCGCGGCATCGTGGGCACGCCGTTGCTGGAGATTCACACCAAGTTCCTCAAAGCCGCCACCTATGGCGAGCAAATTGAAGTGCACACCAGCGTGGCCGAGTGGCGCGCCAAGGTGTTCATCCACCAGCACCAAGTGCGCCGGGGTAGCGAGCTGCTGTGCGAAGGCAGCGAAACGCGCGCCTTCGTGGTGCGCGACGCTGCCAACCCCGAGCGGCTGCGCGCCATCGCCATTCCCGAAGACATCAAGGCGCTGTGCGCCTGACTCTGTGCCTGATTCCATTCCTAACCATTGACCCGACTGGAGACCCCAATGAAACTGACCCTCAAACTGATCGCCACTGCTGCGGCTGCCCTGCTGGCCGCCGCGCCGGCATTGGCTGACGTGAACATCGGCATCAGCCTGGCCCTCACCGGCCCCGGTTCAGGCCTGGGCATTCCGATGCAGAACTACTTCAAGCTGTTCCCGCAGACGATTGCCGGCGAGAAAGTCAACCTCATCATCCTTGACGACGCCACCGACCCCGGCAAGGGCGTGAGCAATGCGCGCCGCTTCGTCACTGAAGACAAGGTCGACATGGTCATCGGCTCATGCATCACCGCCACCGCAGCGGCCATGGCGCCGGTGCTGTTCGAGGCCAAGACGCTGCAACTTTCAGCCGCGCCGGTGGGCGTGCCGCCGGGGCAGGACGCCTGGATGTTCCGCCTGCCGCAGGGCTTTGGCGTGATGGCGCACCCGATCGTCGAGCACATGAAGAAGACCGGCGTGAAGAGCGTGGGCTTCCTCGGCTACACCGACGCTTATGGCGAGCTGTGGCTCAAAGAGATCACCGCGCAAGCCGAAAAGGCCGGCATCAAGGTGGTGGCCGCCGAGCGCTTCGCGCGCACCGACACGAGCGTGACGCCGCAGGCCCTGAAGCTGGTGTCGGCCAACCCCGACGCGATGCTGGTGGTGGCCTCGGGCTCGGGTGCGGCCATGCCGCACAAGGGTTTGATCGAACGCGGCTACAAGGGCAAGATCTACCAGACCCATGCCGCGGCCACGCCCGACCTGGTGCGCATTGGTGGCAAAGACGTTGATGGCTCGTACGTCGTCTCCGGTCCGGCCGTGATCGCCGAACAGTTGCCCGACAACCACCCCTCGAAGAAGGCCGCGGTCGACTTCGTGACCAAGTACGAAAAGGCGATGGGCCCGAACACCCGCAACCAGTTCGCCGGCCATGCGTATGACGCGCAGATCGTGCTCGAAAAGGTCTTGCCGGTGGCACTGAAAAAGGCCAAGCCGGGAACGCCGGAATTCCGCGCTGCGCTGCGCGACGCGGTGGAAAGCATGGGCCGCACGGTGTTCTCGCACGGCGTGATGAACTGGACCAAGGATGACCATTGGGGCTACACCAACGAGACCGGCGTGTTGCTGAAGGTGGTGGACGGGAAGTTTGTGGTGGAGCATTGATGGCGGCATTGATTGCGCTTCGTGTCCGGCACCACCAGAGGTCACTGAGCGGCACTCGATGGTCGTAACGCGCCGAGGGCGTCGGGCGGCCGGCTTCGCTCATGTCACCCGTCGTCGGCCTGGCGGCCTCCTCCTCCTTCTTTACTTCGCTACGCCGGCCACCCAACACCCTCGGC
>JAYUHT010000512.1:0-9255 GCA_043766725.1 Burkholderiales bacterium
GGCGACGGCGACTTGTTCGCCCGTGCCGGCGCGGCGTTCGACAACGACATCGAACAAGCCGATGTGCACCACTGCATGAACACCGCCTGGCTGTTTGCCGGCGTCGACATGAACCGCTGGATCGCCTTCAAGGCCGGCCACCCCGAGCAGTTCGCCGCCTTCATGGCACGCGGCCGTGAAACCTGCGGCCTGTTCGAGCGGCCGTTTGTGTCATGGCGCAATGAAGTCGCGCTGTTCATGGGCCCGCGCCAGACCGGTTATTCGGCGCTTGATGTGGATGACCTCACGGCTGTTGAAGTGCGTTCGCACCGCGCGATGGCAAAGCACCTGGCCTACTACCGCGCGCATGCGCCGGGCTTTGAGCAGGCGTACATGATGTTGTCAGCGCCGCAAATTGGTGTGCGCCATGCGCGCCGACTGAAAGGCGTGGATGCGGTGTTGCGCAGCCGCTGGAGCGAAGGCACGGCGCTGGCTGATGAAATCGGTGTCACGCCGGCGGTGAGCCCCAAGTTCCCGAACATCTCCATTCCCTACGGCGCCCTGGTGCCCGAGCAGCTTGATGGCCTGCTGGCGTGCGGCCGCCACATCAGTTGCGATAAAAACTCGCACGGCTTCATGCGTGAAATTCCGCAGTGCTGGATTACCGGCCAGGCCGCGGGTGTGGCCGCGGCGGTGGCTGTGGCGCAGGGCGTGCAACCGCGCGCGGTAGACATCGCCCGCGTGCAGGCCGCGCTGTTGCGGCAAGGTGCGTACTTGCGTTGTACGCAAACGGTAGCGGTAACTGTTTGAGGCGACTGCGAAACGAGACCACTGACATGCAACTCACCGACGAAGAACGCGCCATGGCCGACGGCCGCGACGGCCCAGCCGTGCAGCGCGCCATGGACCTGCTGCTGCGCTACGGCCGCGCGCTGGGTGCGCAGCGCCTGGTGGCCACCAACAACGTGGTGGCTTCGGTGAGTGCCACCACGCCGTTCATGCGTGAGTTCGCGCGCCGCAAGGGCGGCATGGACGCGGTGTTCTCTGAATTCAGCCTCGACAGCGACGATGTTGTGGCCATTCCTAAAATCCGCGCCTTCACCACGCACACGCAGCTGGGCTTTGTGCCCGATGAGCCCGAACGCATGGGGGTGGATGAAGCCACCGTGCAGTTCTACCGCCGAGGCGAAGCCTTCATCACCGGCCTGGGCGTGCAGGCCACCAACACCTGCACGCCTTACCAGGTAGGCATGCTGCCCACGCGCGGCGAACATTGCGCGTGGATGGAGTCATCCGCCGTCATTTACTGCAATGCCGTGCTCGGCGCGCGCACCAACACCGAAGGCCGCGAAAGTGTCGGCGCGGCCATGCTCACCGGCCGCATCCCGTACTGGGGCTACCACCTCGATGTGAACCGGCGCGGCACGCACCTGGTGCAGTTGGAAACCCCGGTCGAGACCACGTCTGATTGGGGCCTGCTGGGCTACTGGATCGGCGACCAGGTGCAAGAGCGCGTGCCCGTGGTGCAAGGCGTGGGCCGCATTCCCAACCTGGCGCGGCTCAAACATTTCGGTGCAGCGGCCTCCAGCTCGGGCGGGGTCGAGATGTACCACTTGGTGGGCATCACGCCTGAAGCGCCCGGCGTTGAGGCTGCGTTTGCCGGCAACCGGCAGCAAGGCGCCCTGCGCTATGGCACCGCCGAGGCCCGCGCCACCTGGGAAAAAATCAACGCCACCGGCAAAGACACCCAGGTGGATTACGTCATGCTGGGCTGCCCGCACTACACGTTGGAACAACTCTGGGAAGCTGCCCGGCTGATCGAAGGCCGCAAGGTGCACGCAAACTGCGAACTGTGGATCTTCACCCCGCGCGCCATCAAGGCCGTGGCCGACCAGAGCGGCACCACCCGTATCCTCGAACAAGCCGGTGCACGATTGATGACCGACAGTTGTTCGGCCATGAGCCGCGCCGTGCCCAAAGGCACCCGAGTGGCGGCTTTTGATTCGGCCAAACAGGCGCACTACCTGCCCGCCATCCTGGGCGTGCAGGCCTGGTACGGCGGCGTGGATGAATGCATTGACGCGGCGTGCAGCGGCCGCTGGATGGGGAAGTTTTCATGAACACCGTGCAGCCCCTGGTTGCGGCACAAGCCGCGCCGCCAATGCAGCGCCCTACCAACCTGGGGCCGGCCTTGGTGTTGCACGGCCGCTGTGTCGTGCCTGGCCGCGCCGAGGGGCAAGCGCTGGTCACACAAGACCGCATTTCGGGCTGGGGCGGCATTGATTCGCGCACCGGCACCATCGTCGAAACGCGGCACGAATTGCGCGGTGTCAGCTTTGCCGGCAAGGTGCTGGTCTTCCCGGGTGCCAAAGGCTCGTCGGGCTGGTCGAATGCCTTTCACCTCACCCGGGTGCTGGGCGTGGCGCCCGCGGCCATGTTGTTCAATGAAATGACGACCAAGATTGCGCTGGGCGCGGTGGTGACCCGCGCACCAGCCATGACCGATTTCGACCAGGACCCGTTGGGTTTGATCGAAACGGGTGACTGGGTTTGCGTGGACGCTGATCGCGGCGTGGTTGAGATCTACAAACCGGGGCACAGTTGAAACCCGGAACCCCAGACCAACACAAGAGACTGCAATGAACCCATCACGACGCCACCTGCTGCTGCAGACGGGCAGCCTCGCCGCCCTGAGCAGTGGCCCTTTTGCCGCGCTGGCGCAAACCGCGTCACCGGCAGCCGCTTGGCCCAACAAGCCGGTGCGCATCATCGTGCCGAACGTACCTGGCGGCGCACTCGACATCCTGGCGCGTTTGCTGGAGAGCGAACTCAGCAAGACCTGGAAGCAGCCGGTGGTGGTGGAGTTCAAGCCCGGCGCCGGCACCATCAGCGGCACCGATTACGTCGCCAAAGCACCCCCCGACGGCTACACGCTGGGCATCTTGGCCATCGGCGTGTTGGCCATCCAGCCGGCGCTGCGCAAAGACATGCCGTTTGACACGCTCAAAGACCTGTCGGGCACCATGCTCGTGGTGGGAAACATCTTGCTGAGTGCGTCACCCTCGCTGCCGGTGAACAACCTGGCCGAGCTGGTGGCTTATGGCCAGGCCAACAAGGGCAAGCTCAGCTATGCCACGGCGGGCGCGGGCAGCTCCATGCACCTGGCCGGCGAACAACTGAACCTGCTCACCGGCATCGAGATGCTGCACATTCCCTACAAGGGCGCGGGCGGCGCTTACGGCGATGTCTTCGATGGCCGCGTGCAACTGCTGCTCGACCCGCTGTTCAGCTCAATGCCGCATGTGAAATCGAACCGCCTCAAGCCGATCGCGGTGATGGGACTGAGCCGCGACGCCAGCGCGCCCACCATCCCGGCTGCGGGCGAAATGTTTGCCGACTTTGATTTCGCCAGCAACCTGGGAATTGGCCTGCCCCGGGGCACGCCGCCCGAGATCATCGCCAAGATCAACACCGATGTGAACCGGGCCATCCGCTCCGAGGCCCTGGCGCCACGGCTGAAGGAAATGGGCCTCACCGTCACCGGCTCATCCCCCGAGCAGTTCGACGCCCATATGCGCAAAAGCCTGAAGCTGTTTGCCGACATCGTGAAGAACGCCAAGGTCAGCATCAATTGAGCAGCAAGACCATGCACTTGCAGCCGATCGGCCCACTTGGCGCCGAAGCGTCAGGCATCCGCCTGACTGAAACGTTGACGCCTGAGCAAGTGCGTGCGATTGAAGCCGCCATGGACCGTTACGGCGTGCTGGTGTTTCGCGGCCAACCCGTTGATGAACACCAGCAAATCGCGTTTGCCAATCGTTTGGGTGACTTGGACATCGGGCTGCGCCGCATCCGCGCAGGGGCGCACCGCTTTGCGTACAACGAGCTGGCCGATATCTCGAATGTCGATGCCCAAGGCGATATGGTTGACCGCGCCCACGCCAAGATCGTGAACAACGTGGCCAACCAGCTTTGGCATTGCGATTCGAGCTTTCAGCGCCCGCGTGCCAAGTACTCGATGCTGGCCGCCGCGGTGGTGCCGGCCTTTGGTGGCGAAACCGAGTTCGCAGATTTACGCCTGGCCCATGACGCGCTGCCAGCCTGGCTGCAAGCCCAGATTGAAGGCCTGCACGCGGTGCATTCGGCGCTGCATTCACGCTTCATGCTGGGTGACAGCGCCTACCCCCCGGCGCAGCGCGAAGCCTTCCCCAGCGTGACCTGGCCGTTGGTGCAAACCGACCCGCGCAGCGGCCGAAAAATACTCTATGTGGGCGCGCACGCTTGCGAAGTGGTGGGCATGACGCCGGCCGAGGGCCGCATGCTGCTGATGGACTTGATCGAACATGCGGCGCAGCGCCAGTTTGTCTACCGTCACCATTGGCAGTTGCACGACCTGGTGATGTGGGACAACACCGCCACCATGCACCGCGGCCGCTGGTTCGATTTCGCCCAGCGGCGCGAACTGCGGCGCGCCACCACGCTGGAGGCGGCGGATGCGGTGGAGGCGCCAACGCCGCCTTTGACGTCAACGCCTGAACTGAATCGTTAGCACATCCAAGCCAACAAGAAGCACACCATGAGTCAACCCAGCCTGTTCGCCCAAGTCGTCGCCCTCGTCGGCAAGGCCGCCATCCAGTGGCGCAGCCTGCAAGGCGGCGTGCCGCCGCAGGCACTTGGCGCCGAGCCGGCCATTCCCGCGGGCCGGCCGCAGGGCCGCATTCCCACGCTGAAGATGCCCACGGCCAAGGGTTGGGCGCCGGGGCAAACGCCGGTGGCCGCACCCGGGCTGCGGGTGAATGCCTTTGCCACCGGCTTGAAGCACCCGCGCTGGTTGCAGCTGCTGCCCAATGGTGACGTCACCGTGGCCGAGGCCTTGCTCGTGGCCGGCACACCCAAGTCGGTGTTCGACCAGGCCATGGTCAGCACCCTGAAGCGCGCCGGCGCCATGGGCGTGAGCCCGAACCGCATCACGCTGCTGCGCGACGCCGACGGCGACGGTGTGGCTGAAGCGCGCGAAACCTTTCTCGAAGGCCTGACCCAGCCGTTCGGCATGGCGCTGCTGGGCGACACGTTTTACGTCGGCAACACCGACGGCGTGGTCGCGTTCCCCTACACCACGGGTGCCACGCGCATCACGGCACCGGGGCGCAGGTTGAGCACGTTCAAACCCGGCGGGCACTGGACGCGCAGCCTCTTGCCCAGCGCCGATGGCCGCAAGCTCTATGTCGGCGTGGGCTCGCTGAGCAACATCGGCGACAACGGCCTCGACGTGGAGGAAGGCCGGGCCTGCATCTATGAAATCGACCTAACGAATGGCATCAGCCGCATCTTTGCTGCGGGCCTGCGCAACCCGGTGGGCCTGGCCTGGGAGCCGAACAGCGGCGCGCTGTGGACGGTGGTGAACGAACGCGACGGCCTGGGCGATGAAACACCGCCGGACTATTTGACGTCTGTGCGCGAAGGCGGCTTCTACGGCTGGCCGTATTGCTACTGGGGCCAGACGGTGGATGACCGCGTGCCGCAAGACCCGGCCGCGGTGGCCAAGGCGCTGACGCCCGACTATGCGCTGGGCGGGCACACCGCGTCATTGGGCCTGTGCTGGCTGCCGGCCGGCACGCTGCCCGGGTTTGCCGAAGACGGCATGGTCATCGGCCAGCATGGCTCGTGGAACCGCAGCACGCTCAGCGGCTACAAGGTGATCTTCGTGCCGTTCGCCAACGGCCGGCCGGCCGGGCCGCCGCGCGACATCCTCAGCGGTTTTTTGGCGCCCGACGAGCGCGAGTCTTATGGCCGGCCGGTGGGCGTGGCCATCGGCCCCGGCGGCTGCCCCTGCTGGTGGCCGACGATGTGGGCGATGTGGTCTGGCGCGTAACGCCACGTAACGGGCGCTGAACTGAAGGGTATCTCCCCATGCGCTGGCGAACGCGGCACCGTACACCGTTTGCCTCACCCCACATTTCACAACGGAGCAGACCGATGACCGACCAATCCCACCCATGGGCGCGTTGTGGCGTCCGTGGCGCAGCAGGCACGCTTGTGCTGTTCATCGCCGCATGCGGCGGCGGCACTGAAGGTTTGTCGGCACCCACCGAGTCGGCATTGGCCGCTGGCGGGTCGAAGGCCGCGGGGCAGGCCCAAGGAGAGTCGCAAGCCCAGTTGCCACCGTTCAATTTCGACATCAAGACACTGTCGAACCGCGCTGACCTGATCAGCGGCGGCGATGCGCTGGTGCAGGTGCAGGTGCCCAAGACGGTGCCGATGAAGAAAGTGGTGCTGACGCTGAACGGCGCTGACGTGGGCGATGCCTTCATGGCCGACGAGGAGGCGCGCACTTTTCGCGGCGTGCTCACCGGCTTGGTCGTTGGCAAGAACGTTTTCGTGGCCGACGCCAATGGCCTGGGCAAGGGCCGGCCCTGGGCCAGCCTGACCATCACCAACCACCCGCGCGGCGGGCCGGTGTTGCTGAGCGCGCAGACCATGCCGTGGGTCTGCGCCACACCTGCGCCGGTGGCTGAAGCGGGCAACACGCCGGCGTCAAACGCCAGCGGCTTGAGCACCACCGCGGTGGATGCGCAATGCAACATCGCCACCGAATTCAAGCTGTTCTATCGCACCACCACGGTGGGCTGCTCCACGGCGTTGCCTGACCCCAGCCCACCTGCCGTGGCGCCCACCAACAACTGCTTCAAGCCCTATACCGTGGGCAGCACGCCGGCTGACCTGGCCAGCACCACCACCACCGATGGCCGCACCGTACCCTACATCGTGCGTGTTGAGCGCGGCACACTGAACCGCGGCATCTACGACATCGTGGTGCTGTTCGACCCGGCCAACACCACGCCGTGGACGGCGCTCACGCCGCAGCCGCAGTGGAACGGCAAGGTGGTGTACAGCTATGGCGCTTCCACGGGCCAGCCGCGCCAGCAGTTCCGCACCGAACAGAACTGGGCTGACAACGCGGCGCTGTCGCGCGGCTTCATGGTGGTGGACCACAGTCTGACCGATTCGCTCTACAACTCGAACCGCAACCTGGTGGCCGAGACCACGATGATGATGAAAGAGCACATCGTTGACCGCTACGGCCCGATCAAATACATGATGGGCAATGGCTGCTCGGGCGGCTCGATCCAGCAAAACACCGTGGCGTCGATCTTCCCCGGTCTGCTCGACGGCATTCAACCCAGTTGCGACTACCCCGACTCCATCACCACCGGGCTGGAGGTCATCGACTGCGTGCTGCTGGTGAACTTCTACGCCGGCCCTGAATGGGCCGCGCTGACGGCCGGCCTGACGCCCGCGCAGATCGTGGCGAAGAAGACGGCCATCAACGGCCACCTCGACCAGTTGGGCTGCCATTCCTGGAACAACGCCTTCGGCTTCAACAACAAGCCCGGCAACTACGTGCCCACTGTGGTGATCAACGCCGCGGGCGCCATGGCACCCAATGGCGCGCCGCGCAACAACTGCCGCCTGCCCGCCGCGCTGGTCTACCACCCGGTGACCAACCCCACCGGCACGCGCTGTGGAGACGCAGACTTGTCTACCGCTGTGTGGGGCAGCACCGCGGGCATCGCCCCAGGCAGCACGCGCGCCTTGCAAACCGGTGACAACACCGGCATTCAGTACGGCCTGAAAGCGCTGCTGAACGGTGCCATCACAGCCGAAGAATTCGTCACGCTGAACGAAAAAATCGGCGGCATGGACGCCGATTCAAACCGCATGGCGGCGCGCTCGGCGGCCGACCTGCCGGCCCTGGCCATTGCCTACCGCACCGGCATCGTTTCCAGCGGCACGAACCTGGGCAAGCTGCCGATCATCGATTCACGCGGCTATGACGAGCAGGGCATTCACTTCATCTGGCGCAGCTTCTCTGAGCGCGCGCGCATTGCCGCGTCCAATGGTGGCAACTTCGGCAACCAGGTGATGTGGCGCTATGGCAGCGGCTTGCTGCCCGGCACCGCGGCGCAAGTGAATGCGGTGACGGTGGAGTCGCTGGTGACGATGGACGTGTGGCTATCGAACCTGGTGGTCACGGCACCCAAGGTCACCTTGAATGACGTGCGCACGCAGCCACAAGTTATATCGGCCAAGCCGGCCACCGCGTACGACCTGTGCTACCTGACGGGTGACGTTAACTTCGCCACCAAGGTCACCGACATGGCGCTGTGCGACGCCGACGCCAGGTTGGCCAAGCACGCATCGCCGCGCCAAGTGGCGGGTGGCTCGCTGCAAGAGAACGTGCTGAAGTGCCAGCTCAAACCTGTGATCGCCGCCGACTACGCGCCAGTGGCCTTCAGCGGTGCGCAATTGGCGCGCTTGCAAGCAGCGTTTGCGGGCGGTGTGTGCGACTGGAGCAAACCCGGCGTGGGCCAGCAAGAAGCGTTGTCGCCGCTGACGTTTGCCGCCGGCCCGGGCGGGCAGCCGCTGCCACCGGCGCCGGTGTCGCGCGGGCTTTGATGCGGCGGCGCTGAGGCAACGGCGCGCATTGGCCACCGGCCAATGCGCGCCGTTTTCGCAAGCTGAGGCTTGCGTCAGCAACGATCAAGATAACTCGTCAACCCACGGGTTCAACAGCGGAACTCGGGTGCGTTCGTAGCCGCCGGTGTCGCGCGTCACGACCGTCAGCCCGTGGTGCAGAGCGGTCGCCGCAATGATCAGGTCAGGCTGCGAAAACGTGTGCCCAGCCTTGCGGCCCTCCTCAACGAGCAGCCGCCACTTGAACATCACGTCTTCCGACACTTCAAGCACGCGCTGGTCGAACAAGGGCCGCACCTTGTGCAGCAGCCAGTCATTCAGCTCCGAGCGGCGAATCGGGTCAGCCACCGTCTCGATGCCGAAGCGAATCTCGGCGAACGTGACGGTGCTCACGAACAAATGCTCAAGCGCCTGAGCGGCCACGAAGGCGCGCACCCGTGCGCTGGGCCGCGGCCGGCGCAGCTCCGAAATCACGTTCGTATCGAGCAGCCAACCTTTCACAAGCAAATGTGGCTCTGCCACTTTGCTTAATCCCCTCGGGGGGCGGCCGGCTTTGGCCGGCCTTGGGGCGCTCACGCCTTGACCGCCCGCACCGGCATGGTCGAGCGGCTTGGCACAAGCTCAATCTGACGGTGCGGCGACGCTTGCAGTGCCTCGACCAGTGCTTGCCCAGTGCGCGCGCCCTTCAAGCGGCGGTACTCGGCGGCATCAACCACCACCACCGCATCGCGGCCATGCAGCGTGACATGCTGCGGCCCATCGCTGTGCGCCAGGCGCACCAACTCGCTGAAGCGCGCTTTG
>JAYUHT010000513.1:0-3498 GCA_043766725.1 Burkholderiales bacterium
TCGCAGCCGGCTTCGGTGTGGCCGGCGCGCATGAGCACGCCGCCTTCTTGCGCCTGCAAGGGGAAGATGTGGCCGGGTTGCACCAGGTCATGCGCCTGCGCGCCGCGCGCCACCGCGGCCTGCACGGTGCGGGCGCGGTCGGCGGCTGAAATGCCGGTGGTCACGCCGCTGGCGGCTTCGATGCTGACCGTGAAGGCGGTGCCGTGCACCGTGCCATTGCGCGCAGCCATGGGGCTCAGGCGCAGGCGCTGGCAATGCTCGGGCGTGAGCGTCAGGCAGATCAGGCCACGCGCATGGCGCGCCATGAAGTTGATGGCCTCGGCACTGACATGCTCGGCGGCCAACACCAGGTCGCCTTCATTCTCGCGGTCTTCCTCGTCAACCAGGATCACCATGCGGCCGGCTGCAAGCTCGGCCACCAGCTCGGGAACGGGGGCAATGGACATGGCCAGATTGTAGGTGGCGGCCCGCTGCAAACCGGGCAGCGGCGCGCCTGAGCGGGCCTTGTCAGAGGCTTGGCAAGCGGCTTGGCAAGCGGCGCGCCAGCAGCCGCACATCGGGGCCCATGCACTCGATGCTGGTGAACTGGAATGACAGGCCTTCGCTCAAGGCAGTCAACGGGCCGAAGGCCGCCATCTCACGCCCGGCACCAAGCATCAGCGGGGCCAGGTAGACCAGCAGTTCATCCACCAGCCCGGCGCGCAGGAACGAGCCGTTGAGCTTGTGGCCGGCCTCGATGTGCAGCTCGTTGATGCCCTGCGTGGCCAGGTCGGCCAGCATGGCGGCCAAATCGACCTTGCCCGCTGCGTCGGGCAGCAGCACAAGTTTCACGCCCGCGGCTTGCAGCGCCGCCTGGCGCATGGGCAGCGGCTGTGCGGCATAGATGCGAACGCTGCCAGGCGCGGGCAGGATGCGCGCGGCCAATGGCGTTTGCAGCGCTGAATCGACCACCACGCGCAGCGGTTGCGCTTCAGTGGGCACCAGGCGCACATCGAGTCGCGGGTCGTCTTCGAGCACGGTGCCGATGCCAGTGAGCACGGCGCCGGCGCGCTTGCGCCAGGTGTGCCCATCGCGGCGCGCGTCTTCACCGGTGATCCACTGGCTGACACCATTGGTTAGCGCGGTGCGGCCGTCGAGCGACGCGGCCAGCTTCATGCGCAGCCACGGCCGGCCGCGCTGCATGCGCGAGAAAAAGCCGATGTTCAATTCGCGGGCGGCGTGTTCGATGTCTGCCGGGCCGAAGTCGACCTGCACGCCCGCGGCACGCAGCCGTGCCACGCCCTGGCCGGCGACCAACGGGTTGGGGTCGCCCACCGCCACCACCACGCGGGCCAGGCCGGCCGCGATGAGCGCGTCGCAGCATGGCGGCGTGCGGCCATGGTGGCTGCACGGCTCCAGGCTGACCCAGGCGGTGGCGCCGCGCACGTCATGCCCTTGTTCGCGCGCCTGCTGCAGGGCCGCGGCTTCGGCGTGGGCGGCGCCGGCGCGTTGCGTGGCGCCGCGCGCCAGCACCGGGCCACCGGCCAGGCCGATGACGCAACCCACGCGCGGGTTGGGCTCGCAGCGGCCAATGGCCTGCTCGGCCAGGGCCAGCGCCTCGCGCAGGCGCAGGGCATCGAGTTCGACGTTGGCCAACACCCGGGTTAGCTGGGTTGATGCAGCCGCGTGTTGCTGTTCACGAAGTCGCCGGCGGCCGGGTTGGCTGCCACGTCACTGGGGCAGTTGCGGTTGGCGGGGATGACCAGGAAGTTCTGGTGCGGCAGCGGCTCGGTGGCCTTGACGCCAACGTAATTGAGTGGGTGCGCGAGATTGGCGCCCGTGTTGCCCGCCAGTGTGGTGTAGCGGCAGATCTTGCGGTCGCGGTCGCCGTGATCATCGATGTCCCATTCGGCGCCAGCGTCGGTGAACGCGCGTGGCTCGATGCTCGACTTGCCAGACCAGACCCCTTCGCTGTTGACCTGCACTGCGCAGTGATACGTCACCGTGGTCACCAGGGCCGCGGCGACGGCCGTGGTGGGGGCGTCATCGAAACAGACATAGGCCGGATCGGGGTGACCGCTGCTGGTGAGCGTGATGGCGATGTCGAGGTTCAGTGCCGTGGCGTCCGGGTTTTCTGCCAGTGCTGCGTTCATGGGCGAGCCTTCGGCAAAGCGCACATGGCCACTGAGCAGCGCGGCCTGCGTTTCAACGCAACTCACCAGGCTTTCAAGGCTCAGGCTGGCCAGGGGTGCGGCCGGGTCGAGCACCGAACAAAAACGGGTGATGGCGCCGGTGACGTTGTTGAACATCCACACCGCGCTGCCACCGCTGACGGGCTTGAACGCGCTGCTGCCGCTGCCCATGTCGTGGGCTTGGCTGGGGATGCCGGGGTGCCGCCCGCGGGTCAGCCGCGACGGCGCGCCATGCGGCTTCTTGGCCAAGGCGCCGGAGAGCGCCGGGTCGACGCCGGCCAGCAGGGTGTTCAGCTCAACCTGCTGCGTGCCCCCAGTGCGGTCGAGCCACTGCACCCAGATGCGCATTTGCTTGAGCGGCGTGTCGGCGCTGTCGGCAATGCTGCGGTTGAGCTTGAAGCTAGTGTTGGTGGTGTAGCCGGTGGCGTCCATTGCCAAGGGCGTGCTGACCAGGTCGGCGAAGGCGGTGATGCCAGCGGCGCTGGCCAGGCTGGAAAACGCGCGCCAGCGTTCAATGTCGGCCTGGGCGATGCGCACCGCTTCAGAGCGCTGCTTGGCGGCGTCGGCGTTCAAGCGCATGGTGGCTTGCAGGCCCACCAGGGCGAGCATGCCGAAGGACATCACCACCAGCGCAATCAGCGCCTCGACCAATGAGACGCCCTGGTTCAAGCTGCGGGTGCAGGCAGGTTGGCGGCGCACTAGAAGTCCTTCCAACTGCCGGGCACCGTGACCAGCGAGCCCTGACGCTGATAAACGCGGCTGAGCACCTTGGGGTCAAACTGCACCGTGAGTGCGCCGCTGCCGGTGAATGCGTTTTCGGCGATGGCGGCACCCAGGATCAGGGCGTTGCTGCCCGTGTGGGCCCAAGCCACCGCCTGGCTGTAGACCGCGCCGGTGATTTGCACGCTGGCCGCCGTGAGGTTGACGTTGCCGTTGACCACCAGCATCACCGGCTCGTCAACGCTGCCCAGCACCAGATCGTCATCGACCACCATGTCGCCTTCGATCCAGATCACCCGGCCGGGGTGGCTTCTTGCCGCCGCCAGCAAGCTGGCCGCGCAGCCGCTGGTGCAGGCCTCGATGACCACCGCTGCCGGCTGGCGCTTGTACGTGCCGCGCGCCATGCCGAAGTTGGAGACAAACATCTGCTCGGCTGACAACCCGGCCAGCCCCGCGTCGCCTACGGCAGTGGAGTTCGATGTCAGGCTGCCAGGCACGGTGACCAGACTCAGGTTGGGCGCGCTGAGCGAGCCGCCAGCATGCAACGTGAGGCCACCGCTGGCGGGGTCTGTGTTGTGCAGGCGCAGCGCGGCGCTGCCCACCCCCA
>JAYUHT010000514.1:0-3497 GCA_043766725.1 Burkholderiales bacterium
GGCGTCGATCACGGCCACTTCGCGGCTGGTCTCCAGGGCCACGAACAGCCACACGCCGCGCGGGTCGAACGCGGCGGCGCTGGCCAGGCCGGCGTTGTCATGGTCGATGCGCGCGGCCAGGTCTTCAGCGCCGCTGGCCAAGTCAATGCGCGAGCTGATGGCGCGCACTGCGCTCTGAAAGTTCAGCGCCAGGCCGTCGCGCATCGCGCCACGTTTGATGTTGTCTTGCTTGCTCGGCACGAAGGCCTGGGTTCCGTCAGGCGACAACGCCACCGCGCCCAGGTAGTTCGGCAGGCCGCGGCCCTGGTTTTCGGCGTCAGGCCGCTCGCTTTGGGCCAGCGCGATGCTGCGCGTCAAGCTCATCGCCACGGCGTTGACTTGCCACACCGCGGCCGCGCCGGCGCCAGGTGCGGCGGTGTGTTCATCAACCACCGGGGCGCTGATGAAGCGCGCGACATAGGCCGTTGTGCCGTCGCCGGCGATCGATACTTGGCGCGGGTTCGGCCCCAGGTTCAGGCTGCCGGTCTGCGCGAAAGTCTGGCTGTCGAACTTCAGCACCTGGCCGCTGGCCTGCAACACCACCAAGGCAAAGCCCAGCCTCGACGCCGCCACACCATAGGGCTGCGCGCCGCGTGGCAAGGCTAGCGTGCGGCTGAGCGTCAACGTGGCGGGGTCGTAGATGCTCAACGTGCTGGACGCCTGGTTGCTCACCCACACCAGCCCGTTGCTGGCCTGGGTGATGCTGCGCGGTGCGCTGCCGGTGGGCAGCTCGGCCAGCTTGGTCATCGAGCCGGCATCCAGCACGGTGACGGTGTCGCTGTCCGGGTTCACCACCCACAAGCGTGGTGGCCCGCTGGCGCCTCGTTGCCACAGCAGGTTGCTTGATACGCTGGGGCCGGCGGCAGTGGCCGGCAGGTAAACCGTTTGCTGCATCGAAACGCGGGTTTGCGCGTTGCGCGCGTCGATCGCCGTCACGCTCACGCGGAACACCCCGGCCCGGTTGTAGACGTGGCTGGCGCCGGCCACGGGGCTGAACGGTGTCTCGGCACTGCCGTCACCAAAGTCCCATTTGTATTGCGTGTCGACGCCGTTGCCGGTGTTGGCCTGGAAGCTCACGGCGGCACCCGTGTGCGCGGCCACCGGCGCGGGCAGGCTGACTTGCAGCGGCGTACCGGGGGCGCTAACGATCCAGATGAACGTTTGCATGTCGCCATCGGTGGTGTCGCTGGCGGACACCGCCACGTGGAACGTCCCTTCGACCGTGGCTGTGCCGTTGATCAGGCCGGTGCTGGCGTCCAGGTTCAGCCCAGGGGGCAGGCCGGTGGCCGCGTAGCGCACGCTGCCGCCGGCCGGGGCGCCGGCTGCCAGTTGCAGGCTGCCCGCGCTGCCGCTGAGCATGCTGCGGTCATCCACCTTGTGCAAAGTGGGCGCGTTGGCGGGCCGGGGCTCGGTGGCCTGGTTCATGCGCAGCACCTTGGCCACTGAGGGCACACCGTCGCTGTCAATCAAGAACAGCATGTAGAAGCCCGGCGGTGCATCGGCGGCGTTGGCTGGCGCCTGAACGGTGAGGCGGCCCGCATCGGCACTGAACGGCAGTTCGATGAAGCGCTGCTCGGCATTGAAGCCATGCGACACCGCCGCCGTCTTCACCAGCGCCACCTTGGCCACAGGCTTGGCGCTGCTGGTTTGCAGCGAGAAGGTCTTGCCGATGTTCAACACGGTGGGCGCGCTGGTCAGCGCAGGGCGCGGCGCCAAGGTGCCGGCGCTGGTGAACAAGTAGGGCGGAAAGTACAGCTCGGCATTCTTGTTGGTCTGTGGCCCGGGAGCGCCGCCGCCGCCCACCAGCACGGTGGCGTCGGGCATCAGCACGGCCATGGAGTGGTACAGCCGCATCCGGCTTTGCTGCGCGCCCACGGCCCACTGGCCGCGCTGCGGATCCCAGATTTCTGTGTGATAACTGGGCTGGTCTGGCTCGTTCCAGGTGCGGCTGCCGCCCGTGGCGAGCACCTTGCCGTCAGCCAGGATCGTGCTCGTTCCCAGGCGCCGGTGCGTGCTCATGCTTTGGGTGGGGGTGACGGTGGGCGCGCCATGGCGAATGTCGATGACCAGCGCGCCATTCGAATTGCCACCGAATTGCAGGATGCGCCCGAGCCTGAACATGGCCGAACTGGCATCGCTACCGGCGTTTTCTGAAGCGAACTGGCCCAAGGGGGTGAGGCTGCCGCTGCCGCTGGGGTCGACGCGGTACATCTTGCCTGTGCTGTCGAAGCCGAAGACCCGGCCATCAGGCGCAACGAAATTGCGCGGGTACTGGAAGTGCAGCGCTTCGGTGTTGGCGCCATCGAGCAGGCGGAACTCGCCCGTGGCGGTGCGCACTTCAGGTCGGTCTACACCGCCAATGCCACCTTGCACATAGGTCTCGCCGCTGGGCAGCGTGATGGCGCTTGAATACCAGCGGGCGCGGTTCATGTTCTCGCCGCGCTGCAAGGCGTTGTTCGCCACGGCAAACAGGTTGGAGTTGTTGTTGCCTTGGTTGCGCGTGGCCGCGCCGTCCCACACGTCACCGCCCGCGACAAACACGCTGGTGCCACTGGGCAACAAGAGCTGCGCGCTGCAAAACAAGTCACTGCCGGTGCTGTTGGGCAGGGTCAGGTGGCCGGCAGACAAGCCGGCGGTGGGATCCCACACGTCGTAGATGAAATTGGCGGTCTGCTGGCCGGCGCTGTCGCTGCCGAAACTGAGCAACCGGCCATCGGGCAAGAGCACGGCATGAACCGGAATCAAAGGCCAGTTGACCAGTTCCGACCACATGCCCTTGGCCTGGGCATCGGTGGGAATGGGCGCGCTGGGGGTGAACAGGGCTTTCAGGCTTTCGCGCGCTGGCTCCTGCACCACCGGGGGCGGCAGGCTTTCGGCGCTGCCCGCTTCGCCACCACCGCAGGCGGCGAGCCCCACCGCCGTCAACGCCGACAACGCCGACAACGCGCCCAGTTTGAACCAGCGAAGAAAGCAGAAACGTTCGCGCACGGTGGCCATTTGTCCAGACAAACACGTGGCGTGGCCATTGCGGCCAACACCTGAGGCGTGATTGTTTTGAACACCGTCGAGCGCGCAACCCTGCAAGTGCGCAGGTTCCCCGTGAACTGGGGTGGAAAAAAGTCTCTTTCTGAACCGAACTGCGTGCGTTTCACACGCACATGTCTAGACAAAATCTCCTGAGCAAAAATATTTGAGCAAATTACTTGAGCAAATTCTGCTCGACAAACTTGACCATGGCGTAGAACTGGAAGTCGGCGTTTTCCTTGCGCACGAAGCCATGGCCTTCGTTCTCGGCGCGCAAGTACCACACGGGCAGGCCGTTGGCGCGAACGCGCTCGACGATCTGTTCGCTCTCGGTGTAGGGCACGCGCGGGTCGTTCTTGCCCTGCACCACGAACAGCGGCTTCGTGATCTTGCCGGCGTTCGTCAGCGGCGATATTTTCTCGAGGTGGGCGCGC
>JAYUHT010000515.1:0-9236 GCA_043766725.1 Burkholderiales bacterium
CCGCTGGGGTGCGTATTCGGCGCGGTTGTAAACGCCGCGCACGCCGCCGATGGTGTGGTTCAGGGCCTTTTCCACCACGTCTGACGCCCAGCCGTTTTCATGCAGCAGGGTGGATGCCGTACGCCGCAGGTCATGCACCGTAAAGGCGGGAATCGCCTGCCCTTTCAGCGCGGTCTTCAGCGCTGTGTTGATGGCGTTGTGCGCGAAGGGTTTGGTCAGGCTGCCACGTCCCGGCATCACCAACGCGCTGCCACCGGCAAGGGCCTGCAATTCCTTGAACAGCGCGACTGCTTGCCGCGACAGGTAGACGATGTGCGGCTTGCCGGTCTTGCTGTGCTCGGCCGGGATGTGCCACTCGGCCTGCTCAAAGTCCACTTGCTCCCAGCGGGCCAGCAGCAATTCAGACTTGCGAACCATCGTCAGCAAGATCAGGTGCAGGCCGATCTTGAATTGCCGCCGGATGTTGGACTCGAAGGCCGCCTTCAGGAACACGCGCACCTCATCGGGCGACAGCGCCCGCTCGCGTGACTTCGACTTGTGAACATGCCGCATCGGCAGCGCCAGCACCGGGTTCGTGGTGGCCAGGCCAGCCGTCAAGGCGTAGTCAAACATGCGCTTGAGCACGCCGCGAATCTCGCCGGCAGCGGCATCGAAGCCTTCGTCCTTCTTGCGCCAGATGATGGCGCGCACGTCTTCGGTGGTCACGTCACGTACCGGCTTCGCGCCGATAGCGGGAAGGATGGCTTTGTCGAAGTAGCGGCGCGGGATGCTCACGTCCTGCCTGTCCTTGGCCACGATCTCCCGAAAGAAGCGTTCGCCGAATTCAGCCACCGTGGTGGCGTCCGCCGCCGCCACTTTGGCCAGTTGCTTCTGCTGCGCCGGTGACTGGCCCAGCGCCACCATGGTTTCGCGCTTGGTGCGCTCGCCGCGCGCCAGCTTCAACGACAGCGCCGGGTATCGGCCCAGCGTCACCCGCTCCTGCCTGCCGTTCAGCCGGTAGCGGTAGTGCCACAGCATCCCGCCCGCCGGGAATACCTCCAGCACCAGGCCGCGAGCATCGGTCACGGTGTAGCGGTTCACCCTGGGCTTCAGGGCCTTGATCGCGGTGTCGGTAAGCGGCATTTCAGGGCCTCCGTGTACACATTCGCCGCCTTTGGTGGGTACACACGGGCATGTATCCCCGGATGTGTACTCACCGGCCATCGGCTCTGGTTGGCTCAGTGTGTACATTGTAGGAACAAAAAAGCCTGCTGTGACGCAGGCTTACTGGGTGACTTTATATTTCAGTGGACTGTGTTGGAACTCGTATTATTTCCCAATACAAAACCGGCTGAAGATCTCCCCCAGCAACTCGTCGGCACTCACCGCGCCGGTGATGCGCCCCAGCGCAGCATGCGCCAGGCGCAGTTCTTCGGCCAGCAGGTCGAGCGTGGCAGCGCCAAGGTGGCCAGCGGCCTGCTCAAGGTGGGTGCTCGATTCCAACAGCGCTTGCACATGCCGCGTGCGCGCGATGAACCCGCTTTCGCCCGCGCCTTGCCAACCGCAGCGCGCCAGCAACGCCCGGCGCAGCTCAGGCATCCCCGCGCCGCTGCGCGCCGAGATGGCCAGGCCACCGCCCGGCGTGCTCGCGCCCAGGTCGGCCTTGTTGTAGACATCCAGCGCCTCGCTGCCTGGCGCCAGGTGGGCGCGCAAGCGGTTGGCAATTTGATCTTCGGCCGCGCGGTAGGCGGCATCGTCTTGCCGCGACAGGTCGTGCAGGAAGATCACCACATCGGCCTGGGCAATGGCTTCCCAGCTGCGTGCCATGCCGATGCGCTCGATTTCGTCGGCGCCGCCATCTTGCCAACGCAACCCGGCCGTGTCGGTGATGTGCAGCGGCACGCCGTCGATCTGGATGCTTTGCGCGATGCGGTCGCGCGTGGTGCCGGCAATGGGGGTGACGATGGCCAGTTCGGCGCCGGTCAGCGCGTTGAGCAGCGAGCTCTTGCCCACGTTGGGCTGGCCAGCCAGCACCACGCGCAAGCCGTCGCGCAGCAAAGCGCCCTGGCGCGCCTGGGTCAGCACTTCGGCCACACCGCTTTGCAGCACGTGCAGCTGGCCTCGGGCATCGGCAGCCTTGAGGAAATCGATGTCCTCTTCGGGAAAGTCCAGCGTGGCTTCGACCAACATGCGCAACTTCAGCAGGCCCTGCGCGAGCACACCTAACCGTCGAGAAAACTCGCCTTGCAGCGAGCGGCTGGCGCTGCGCACGGCGTTGGCCGTGCTGGCGTCGATCAGGTCGGCCACGGCCTCGGCCTGGGCCAGGTCGAGCTTGTCGTTGAGGAACGCGCGCTGCGTGAATTCACCCGGCGCGGCCAGGCGCAGCCCGATGCCGGCGCCGGCTTGCACGCAGCGCGCCAGCAGCATCTGCAACAGCACGGCGCCGCCATGCACTTGCATCTCGAGCACGTCTTCGCCGGTGTACGAGTGTGGGGCCGGAAAGTACAGCGCCAGGCCTTGGTCGATGAGCGTGCCGTCGGCCTCGCGCAGCGGCAGCAGGGTGGCATGGCGCGGCTCCAGGCTGCGGCCGAACAACACTTCGATGAGGTCACGCAGGTTGTGGCCGGACACGCGCACGATGCCCACGGCGCCGCGCCCGCTGGCCGTGGCGATGGCGACGATGGGGTCGGCGTGGCGCGCGAGCATGACGTGATGCTAGCGGCGCAGACCTGGCCGGCTGATCGACGTCGAGCGGGCCAGGTGCCGAAAATGGCGCGGGGGGGAGCGCCGCGTTGCCCAACTGGGCGACGCGCGGTGAGCTGCCAAGAGCCGGCAACAGCCGCCCGGGCCAGACGGGAATTTGACGTCCCGCCTGGGTGGCAGCTGCAGCCAGGTCAACCCCGCATAAGCGGTGGCCGGTGGCGTGTGCTGCCGGCATTGCTGGGCTTATCGGCCACGGCCAGCGCGGGCTTGAGCGCGCCCGGCTGAGCGCTGCTATACGTTCAACACGCCCATGCGCTTGTTGATGAACCACTGTTGCGCGATTGACAAAATGTTGTTCGTCAACCAGTACAGCACCAGGCCGGCGGGGAAGAAGAAAAACATGACCGAAAACGCCAACGGCATGATCCACATCATCTTGGCCTGCATCGGGTCGGCCGGCGTGGGGTTGAGCCAGGTCTGGAACATGGTCGACGCGGTCATTAGCACGGGCAGTATGAAGTAAGGGTCCTTGGTTGAAAGATCGGTGATCCAGCCGATCCACGGCACGTTGCGCATTTCCACACTCGACAACAGCACCCAATACAAGGCGATGAAGAACGGCATTTGCACGAAGATGGGCAGGCAGCCCCCCAGCGGGTTGACCTTTTCTTCGCGGTAGATGCGCATCATTTCCTGCTGCATCTGCTGCGGGTTGTCTTTGAAGCGGTCGCGCAGCGCCATCACCTTCGGGTTGATGGCCTTCATCTTGGCCATCGACTGGTAGGCCTTGGCATTGAGCCAGTAGAAAGCAATCTTGAGCAGCACCACCAGGGCCACGATGGCCCAGCCCCAGTTGCCCAGGAAGCCGTGCAGCGTGCCCAACAACCAGAACAGCGGCTTGGCCAGCACGGTGAACCAACCGTAGTCCTTCACCAGCTCCAAACCGGGGGCGAGGGCCTCCAGCTTGTGCTCTTCTTGCGGGCCGGCAAACAAGATGGCTTGCTGTGACTTGGTGGCACCCGGTGCCACGTCGCCAAGCGGCACGACCATGGCGATGGTGTAGTGGTTGTCGGCCACTTTCTGGGTGCGGAATTCGCGCGCTTGCTTGTCGGGCAACAACCAGGCCGAGGCGAAGTAGTGCTGCACCATGCCAACCCAGCCGTTGTCGGCGCTGCGCTCGATATCGACCTTGTTTTTGTCGATGTCCTTGAACTCCACCTTCTGGAACTTGCGCGCGTCGGTGTACGCCGCCGGGCCGGTGAAGGTGAAATAAAACGAGCTTTCGCCTTCGGGCGGGTTGCCGTCGCGGGCGAGCTGCAGGTACAGCTGCGGCGTCACCGTGGTGGCTGAATCGTTGGTGAATTCATGCTTCACGCCCACGGTGTACTGGCCGCGCGTGAAGGTGTAGGTCTTGGCCAGGCGCCGGCCTTCAACGGGCGCCGACTCGAAGCGCACCTGCAACTGCCCCGCACCTTCTTTCAACACGCGCTCGGTGGTTGTCAGGCTCATTGGCGTGAGGTGGTTGGGCAGCGCCACGCCGGGCTGCGCCGTGACCAGGCCGGTCTGCGCCAAGTACAGGCGCTTGGGGCTTTGTTCGAACAGCACCACGTTCTTCGTGTTGTCGTTTTGGTCGCGCTGCTTGAGCAATTCCAGCCGCACCAGGCTGGCGCCGGTGCTATCAAAAGTGGCTTTAACCAGATCGGTGGTGACCTCCACTTTCTCGCCGCTGGGCGCTTGTGCGGTGGCCGGAGGTGTGGCGCTGCCCGCGGCGGCCGGCAGGCTGCCGGGCGCAGAACCCGCGGGCAGCACGCTGGCCGGTGCCGGCACGCCGGCGGCCACCGAGGCTGCAGCGCCGGGCGCCGAGGCGCTGGCCGCCGGCTTCATGGGCGAGCCGAACAAGGTGGGCTGGCCGTTGTGCTTGTTCCAGGCGTCGTACAGCAGCACCAGCGACATGATGAAAACCACCCACAGCAGGGTGCGGCGCATATCGTTCATGAGTTCTTTTTCTCGATGGTGTCGCGCGCGGGCTGAAGCCTGGCCCCGGCGCAAAAGCGTTCAGGCACCGGGTCGCACCCGCCCGCGCAGTAGGGGTGGCAGCGCAGCACGCGCCAGCCGCCCAAGGCCAGGCCGCGCAGCGCGCCATGGCTCTGCAGGGCCTGCAAGGTGTAAGCGGAGCAACTGGGTTCGAAGCGGCAAGTGTTGCCCAACCAGGGCTTGAGGAAGTAGCGATAGCCACGCACGGCGCCGATCAACATTCCTCTGGGTAGGCTAAAAAGAAGGTTCAGCGCTCGCGGCAGGTCGGGCCAGAAGGTGGGCATCAACGCAACACCTGGCTGAACAAGCGTTCCAACTCGTCTCGTGCGGCGTCGCGCAATGCCGGCGAAGCGGCCGAAACAAAGCGCTGGCGTGCAAAAGGCGCGCGCAGCCGCACCAGCCACAGCCCCGGCGCCAGGCTAAGCGCATGGCGTTGGGCGGCGGCGCGTGCCTGGCGCTTGAGCAAGTTGCGAGTGACGGAGCGGCGCGCATGTCGCTTGGGGATCATGCACCCCACCAGGCGTGTTGCCCTGGAGTCATCCACAGGTGCGACCCCAGCGGTGGACAGACCTGTGGATAAAACCTGAATGAACGGCCTGTCGAGGGATGTTTCGAGCAGCAACTCACCCTGCCTCACATGGTGAAGCGCGAAGTGAGCACTTCTTGAACATGGCGGCACAGCCAGAGCGCGTTCGAAATCGGCCTTGTTGCGCAGGCGTCCGAGCATGCGGCGCCTTCGCGGTGGCGCTGAAAGCCTCAGACCGCCAGGCGCTTGCGCCCCTTGGCACGACGGGCATTGATGATGGCGCGGCCGCCTCGGGTCTTCATGCGAACCAGGAAGCCATGCGTGCGGGCGCGGCGGACCTTGGAAGGTTGGTAGGTGCGTTTCATGGGTTGCTTGCCTTAGGCCTGTGTTCGAGGCTTGTTGGAATGGTGTTTGTTGCGCCTAGCTGATTTGCCGGGTGGCGTGTGACGAGGCGAGGTGCACTGGCCCGAAGGCTTTTGGTTGGACTTTCAGGTACGGGTGGATTGTTTTTTGCCGGGGCGCTATCAGCTGCGTACCAACCCCATACCCAACCCCGTGCCCTATACCGGCGTACCCCCTGCCACGTCCCCTGCCACGTCCCCTGCCACATCCCCCAACTTGACGCGAGCCGCTCGCTGCGTGTGGCAGATCCGAAAAACCCGCGATTACAACAAAAACCACCGCTTCGGTCAATGTTCCGGCCCTGACGCGCTACTGACTTGGGCAGGGTCATGGAGTGAATCCAAAACCGATCAGCCGCGACCTGGAACTGTGGATAACCCTTCTGCGCCGGCCCTCGAGGCCATTACAATTCCGCCCCCTTATGGCAGTTCTCCACAACAGCTCATCGCCCGCAATGACGCCCGATCTTTGGCGGCGCGGCTGCGAACGCCTGGCCACAGAACTGCCGGAGCATCAGTTCAACACCTGGATTCGGCCGCTGCCGGAAGGCTGCCTGAGCGAAGTGGCCGGCGGCGAGTTGGTGATGTTGGTGCGTGTGCCCAACCGCTTCAAGCTCGACTGGATTCGCAGCCAGTATGCGGGCCAGATTGAAACCATCCTGGGTGAACTGGCCAGCCAGCCGGTGCGCTTGGAGCTCAGCCTGGCGCCGCGTGATCTGGGGCCACGTCAAACCACCCCGGCGCCCATGGCCGGGCCGCAAAGCGTACACGCTGCCTTGCAGAACGGCCTGACAGCCGAGCATCGTGCGGCACCGCCTGAACCCACCTTGCAGCACCCTGCGCCTTCGCAAAGCCGGCACAAACTCAACCAGGCGCTGACCTTCGACAGCTTCGTGCCCGGCCGCGCCAACCAGATGGCACGCACCGCGGCGCTGCACGTGGCCGGCGCGCCGGGTGCCATGTACAACCCGCTGTTTATTTATGGCGGGGTCGGCCTGGGCAAGACGCACCTGGTGCACGCGGTGGGCAATGCCTTGCTCAAAGACCGGCCCAACGCCCAGGTGCTTTACCTGCATGCCGAGCAGTTCATCAGTGACGTGGTGAAGAACTACCAGCGCAAGACCTTTGACGAGCTCAAGGCCAAGTACCACTCGCTGGATTTGCTGTTGATCGACGACGTGCAGTTCTTCGCCGGCAAGGAACGCACGCAAGAAGAGTTCTTCAATGCCTTCGAGGCCCTGCTGGCCAAACGCGCTCACATCATCATGACCAGCGACACCTACCCCAAGGGGTTGGTGGACATCGACGCGCGCTTGACCAGCCGTTTTGATGCTGGTCTCACCGTGGCCATCGAGCCGCCCGAGCTCGAAATGCGCGTGGCCATCCTCATGAAAAAGGCCGAGGCAGATGGCGCGCTCATGCCCGAAGACGTGGCCTTCTTCGTGGCCAAGAATGTGCGGGCCAACGTGCGCGAACTCGAAGGTGCGCTGCGCAAGGTGCTGGCCTATTCGCGTTTCAGCCACAAGGACATCTCCATTGCGCTGGCGCGCGAGGCGCTGAAGGACTTGCTGTCGATTCAGAACCGCCAGGTCGGGGTGGAGAACATCCAAAAGACGGTGGCCGATTTCTACAAGATCAAGATCGCCGACATGTACAGCAAGAAGCGCCCGGCCAGCATTGCGCGGCCACGCCAAATTGCAATGTACCTGGCCAAGGAAATGACGCAAAAGAGCTTGCCCGAAATTGGTGAACTCTTCGGCGGGCGCGACCACACCACGGTGTTGCACGCGGTGCGCAAGATCGGTAGTGAGCGCACCACGAACCCTGAACTCAACCAGCAGCTTCATGTGCTGGAACAAACCTTGAAGGGCTGAGAGTTGCTGAACAAGTCCAGCACACCGGCTGAAGCACGCGCTCGAGCGCACCGGTTTGATCTACGGGCTGCGGCGGCACGCCTTGCCTGCCCTTGAACGCTTGATAAGCACGGTAAAAGCAGGTGTCAAGGCACAACACTGTGGACAGTTTTTGTGCAAGTCCCCAGCTGTCCACAGGCTCGGCGCCGAAGGCGAAGTTGTTGTCATACCGTCCCGGTTGCCGCGGCCTTTCTCCCACAGGGTTCACCTTGGTCTAAACCCTTGATGGAAAAGGCGAAAATGCGGTTCTCCCCAAACCTTAAGCCGCTCTACTACGACTACCAGGCTTAAAGAGGAAAACATGATTGTTCTTAAAGCAGCACAAGAAAAATTCTTGGCCGCCGTGCAAGCCGTGGCCGGCATCGTCGAGCGCCGGCACACCTTGCCTGTGCTGGCCAACATCCTGCTGCGCAAGAACGGCGGCCAGCTTGAGCTCACCACCAGCGACCTGGAAATCCAGGTTCGCACCAGCGCCGAACTGGGCGGCGACCCGGGGCAGATCAGCACCACGGTGGGTGCGCGCAAGCTGATTGAAATCCTTCGCGCTTTGCCGAGTGATCAGACCATCACGCTGAGCGCGGCGCAGGGCAAGCTCACGCTGCAAGGCGGCAAGAGCCGCTTCACGCTGCAAACCTTGCCGGCAGAAGACTTTCCGCTGGTCAATGAAACGGTGGAATTCGGCCCCGCGTTCGCCCTACCGCAAAAGACCCTGCGCGACCTGATCAACCAGGTGCACTTCGCCATGGCGGTGCATGACATCCGCTACTACCTGAACGGTATTTTGTTCATCGCCGAAGGCAAATTGTTGACCCTGGTGGCCACCGACGGCCACCGCCTGGCGCTGGCCCAGGCCACGCTGGAAAGCGAGATTCCGAAGCAGGAAGTGATCCTGCCGCGCAAGACGGTGCTCGAACTGCAACGCCTGCTCAAAGACGAAGACACACCCATCGAGATGCGCTTTGCCGGCAACCAAGCGCGCTTCGTTTTTTCGGGCATGGAGTTCGTCACCAAGCTGGTCGAGGGCAAGTTCCCCGACTACAACCGCGTCATCCCAAAAGGTCACAAGAACGCCGTTACCTTGGGCCGGGCACCGCTGCTGGCCTGCCTGCAACGCGCGGCCATCCTCACCAGTGAAAAGTTCAAGGGCGTGCGTGTCAATATTGAGCCTGGCAGCTTGCGCATTGCGTCGAGCAATGCCGAGCAGGAAGAAGCCAAGGAAGAACTCGAAATCGACTACGCCGGCGACGCCATCGAGATCGGCTTCAACGTCACCTACTTGATCGATGCGCTGGCCAACATGAGCGGCGAGATGATCAAGCTTGAACTGCACGATTCCGCCGCCAGCGCCTTGTTCAGCTTGCCCGACACGCCGGGTTTCAAGTACGTCGTCATGCCGATGCGCATTTGATGCTGACGCGCCTTAACTGTTGATTCAAGCGGGCCTCGACGCCTCGTCGGGCCCGCTTCAGCGTTTCATTGGGGCCGCCGCGCCGATGTCCCAATTTGCCCTATTCGCCCGATCTGCCCAAAGCCGAAACCAGCCTCACCGCCAGCCCCCATGAGCGACCCGCAAAACATTCCGAACGACGAAGACGCCCGCAAGGCCAAGCGCGACGCCAGCGAAGCCAACAGCGCGGCCTATGGCGAAGAGAACATCCAGATTCTCGAAGGCCTGGAAGC
>JAYUHT010000516.1:0-23784 GCA_043766725.1 Burkholderiales bacterium
TGGGCCGCGCCAACCACGTGGCCTTTGTCGACGTGGCCACCCGCAAGCAGACCGCGGCTGTGCTGGTGGGCAAGCGCGCCTGGAACGTGGTGCTGAACAAGGCCGAGACGCAACTGTGGGTGACCAATGGGCTGAGCGACGACCTCACCGTGGTCGACGTGGCCACGGCCAAGGCAGTGAAGAGCGTGCCGGTGGGCCGCGTGCCGTACATGGCGGTGCTGGTGGAATGAGGCTGGCGCCACTGATCTGCTTGGCACTGGCTGCGCCGGCAAGCCTGGCCACGGCGGCCACCTTCAAGGCCACGCTGATCGTGCGCACTGAAGACCCGCGTCTGGACAAGACGCGCGTTGAACGCGCCTACCTGGGCCACCCTGGCGGCAGCGCCGCTGACGGCCTGAACGTGGCGCTGGCCGAGGCTGAATTCGAGCTGGAAGCGGCGGGTGCCAAGCTAACGCTTGAGGTGATCAACGCGGCCAACCCCGCCGCTGCCCGCGCCGCGGCCAGCGCCGCCGAGAAGGCGGGTGCCGCGGTGCTTCTGACTGATCTTGACCCCGCCAGCACCCTGGCCGTGGCTGATGCCACCAAGCTGCCCGTGCTGAACCTGGGCGAGCCGGCCGATGCATTGCGGCAAGCCGACTGCCGCGCCAACCTGAGCCACCTGCTGCCCAGCGAACGCATGCGCACCGACGCCCTGGCGCAGACCCTGGTGGCGCGCAAATGGGCCCAGGTGCTGCTGCTCACCGGCCCCGGCGCGCCAGACGCCGCGCGCAGCGCGGTGGCGCAGGCGTCGATCAAACGCTATGGCTTGAAGCTGGTGGCGGCCAAGCCGTTCAAGCTCAGCGCCGACCCGCGCGAGCGCGACCTGGCCAACCCCTTGCTGCTCACCGGTAACGTTAACTACGATGTGGTGTGGGTGGTCGACAGCGATGGCGAGTTCGCGCGCAGCCTGCCCTACCGCACCGCCCTGGCACGGCCGGTGGTGGGCGACGGCGGCTTGCTGGCGCTGGCCTGGCATGGGTCGTTCGAGCGCTTCGGCGCGCCGCAACTGGTCAAGCGTTTTGCCAAGGCCGTGAACCGGCCGATGACGGCGCACGACTGGGCGGCGTGGATGGCGGGCAAGGCCTTGGTGACCGCCGCCGTGGCGGCGCCAAAAGGCCCTGCCGCGGCCTTCCATCAAGCCTTTGCCAGCGGCAACCTCGATGGCTACAAAGGCGTGACCATGAGCTTTCGACCCTGGGACGGCCAGTTGCGCCAGCCCCTCATGCTGACCGATGGCCAAGGCGTGTTGGCGATGGCTCCGGTGGAAGGTGTGATGCACCCGCGCAATGCGCTCGACACGCTGGGCGCTGATGGCCCCGAAGCGCTGTGCCCAGCCCGAAGAAAATGAACGTTTCACATTACCTGCAAGCCCTGCGCGCCATTGTCTGGCGCGAGCTGCTCAAGTTCAGCCAGCAGTACGGCCGGCTCGCATCCGCCCTGGTGCGCCCGCTGCTGTGGCTGGCGGTGTTTGCCGCCGGTTTTCGCAATGTCTTCGGCGTGGCCATTGCGCCGCCCTATGACACCTACGTTCCGTATGACGTCTACATTGCCCCCGGCCTGGTCGGCATGGTGATGTTGTTCAACGGCATGCAGTCCAGCCTGGCCATGGTGTACGACCGTGAAATGGGCTTGATGCGCCTGCTGCTCACCGCGCCGTTGCCGCGGCCGTGGATCCTGTTTGCCAAGCTGGTGGCCACGGCCACGCTGTCGCTGGTGCAGGCGGCGGCCTTCGTTGTGGTGGCCTGGCTGCTGGGCACGCAGTTGCCGGTGTGGGGCGCGCACACGCCACACTTGCTGCTGGCCAGCGTGTGCGCCGCGCTGATGCTCGGCGCACTGGGGCTGCTGCTTTCGGTGCACATCAAGCAGTTGGAGAATTTTGCCGGCACCATGAACTTCGTCATCTTCCCCATGTACTTCATCTCCACCGCGCTGTACCCGTTGTGGAAACTGGAAGAAGCCGGGGCGGCCTGGGTCTACCAGGTGGCGCGCATCAACCCCTTCACGCACGCCGTGGAATGGATGCGTTTTGCGCTGTACGGGCAAGACCCCGGCAGCGCCCCCTATGTGGTGCTGGCCACCCTGGCCGCCTGCTTTGCCCTGGCGGCCTGGGGCTACGACCCGCAGCGCGGCTTTGGCCAACTGGCCAAGCGCGGCGGGCCGGTTTGAAGCCATCAACGATAGAGATCACTTGCATATGAACACGCGACGCAGAGTACTTGCCCACCTGGGCGCCTGGTCTTTCGGGCCCGCCTTTGGCGCTGCCCTGGCGCAAAACACCGCCCGCTACCCGGCCCGGCCCATCACCTTGTGGGTGCCCTGGGCGGCCGGTGGCGCCACCGACCAGACCTTGCGCCTGCTGGCCGAGCTGGCCGGCCGCCACCTGGGGCAAAAGGTGATCACCGAAAACCGCGGCGGCGCCGGCGGCACGCTGGTGATGCCGGTGCTGCACAACGCCACGCCCGACGGCTACACCATTGCCCAGATGCCGCAGCCGGTGTTTCGCGCGCCGTGGATGCAGAAGGTGCAATGGGACCCGATCCGCGACACCACGCCCATCATCCAGATCAGCGGCGTCACCTTCGGCATGGTGGTGCAAGCCGACAGCCCCTTTAAAACGCTGGAAGACGTATTCCAATGGGCCTGGCGTCACCCCGGCCAGTTGACTGCTGCGACCAACGGTGTAGGCACCACGCCGCACATGGTGATGGATGAGCTGATGAACCGGCGCGGCCTGGGCTACGTGCACGTGCCGTACAAGGGCACGGCCGAGCAGATGATTGCCGTGTCATCAGGCCAGGTGCAGGTGGGCATCAATTCCAACGGCTTCGCGCCGTTCGTCGACAACGGCAGGTTGCGCCTGCTGGTCACCTTTGGCGAACGCCGCACCCGGCGCTGGCCGCAGGTGCCCACGCTGCATGAGCTGGGCCTGGGCATCGTCGCCATGTCGCCCTACGGCCTGGCCGGCCCGCGCGGCCTGCCCGCGCCCGTGGTGCAGACCTTGCACGATGCCTTCAAGGCCGCCATGCACGAGCCTGCGCATGTGGCCGAGCTTGAGAAGTACGACCAGGAGCTGGCCTACCTGGGCCCGCTGGACTATGCCCGCGTCATGCGCGAGACCTACGCCGCGGAACGCCAGACGGTCGATCGGCTCGGCCTGGCCCGTGGTGGGCAGTGAGCAACAAACCCCCTAACCCATGAAAGCCATCCTCTCGCTTTTGCCCGGCCAGCGTGCCAAGACCACCCCCAGCGCGCTGGACGAACCGCTGTGGCTGGAATGGCTCACGCTGCTCGGCCTGTTCGTCTTCGGTACCTGGCTGCTCGGCATACGCGGCGTGTTGGGGCTGCTGCTGCGCTCAGACCCCACGGGCATTACCGTGATCATCATCGTGATCTTCGCCGGCGCCACGCTGTGGTGCGGCAAGCGCGCGCGCGAACTGGCCTTGCAGCAGCGCTGGGCGCAGCACGCTGGCAGCACCGGCTGGGTGGCCGAATATCGGCAGGCCTTGAAGCAAGCGCCGCAAGATGCCTCGGCGCCGCTTGACCTGTTGCTGGAGGCCACGCACGGCCCGCACAGCACGGCCTGGTGGGTGAATGGCATTCAGCTCAAGCTGGGGCTGCTGGGCAAGGTGATCGGCTTTTCGATCCTGGCGCTGGAAATCGGCAACCTGCAGAACTTTGACGCCGCGCAAAGCCAAGACCTGCTGCGCAGCCTGACCAACGGCCTGGGCGTGGCCCTGCTGACCACCATGGTGGGCCTGGTGGGCAACATCTTGCTGGGCTTGCAGTTGACTCGCCTGGATCGTTATGCCGATGCCATCGTGGCGCTGGCCCAGCGCCAGGGCTTGAGCGTGCACGCCGGCGCTGCGCCAGTCTTGGCGGCGTGACAGGCAGGCCGCCATGCGCCAGCGCCGCAACGCCCGCGAACCCGAGGTCGACCCGTTCTATGACATGTTGTTCAACATGCTCATCGCCTTCGTCTTCTGCTTCATCGTGGCGTTGCTGGCGATGAACCCCAAGGCGTTGAAGGCGGGTGACGTAGCGGCCAAGGCCGAATTCATCCTCACCCTGGGCTGGCCCGACAACGACCCGAATGACATCGACCTGTGGGTGCAGAACCCGGCCGGCGAGGTGGTGTGGTTTCGCGCCCGCGAGGCCGGCCTGATGCACCTGGATCGCGATGACCGCGGCCTGGCGAATGACACGGTGGAAATCGACGGCCGGCGCGTGGTGAACCCGCTGAACCAGGAAGTGGTCACGCTGCGCGGCATCGTCAGCGGCGAATACATCGTCAACGCGCATTACTACGACGGCAGCAAATCAGCCTCGGCCCTGGCCGCCTCGAACGACCCGCGCGCCGGCAAGCCGGTGCCGGTGACGCTGAGCGTGGTGAAGGTGAACCCGCGCGCCGAGGTGGCTTACTACGGCCAGCACCTGCTTGAAAAACCCGGCGCCGAAGCCACCCTGGTGCGCTTCACCGTGCGTGCCGACGGCAGCGTGGCCGGCTTGAACACCTTGCCCAAGGCCATGGTGGGCAAGCAATGACGGGCATCACTAAAAACAACGAGGACGACCAGACATGTCTTTGGCATTGATATTGAGCTTCGCCGTGCTGGCGCTGCTGCTGGCGCTGGCCTTGTTGTGGAGCCGCTGGCCGGCCTGGCTGAAAACGCTGCTGGTGTTGAGCGTGACGCTGCTTTACTTCGTGGGTTATGACGCCGTGCGCGCCATTTGGGGCGTGCCGAGCGAAGAGCCCTTGCCCGAGCGCTTCGTGATGCTGGCCGCGGCCGTGGATGAGCCCAGCACCAAGACTTCGGGCTCGGTGTTCATGTGGGTCAGTGAAATCGTTGAAGGCCGCACCGGCCTGTCGCCGCGCGCCTACCGCGTGAAGTACAGCAAGGAACTGCATGGCCAGATCGACGAAGGCCTGCGCCGTTCGCGCGACGGCGTCAGCCAGATGGGCACGGCCGAGATCAAGGCGCCCGGCAACAAGCGCGGCCTGGGCTGGCTCAAGCCCGGCAATGACGAGCAGGAGGTGAAGATCCGCGACCTGCCCTCGCCCCAGTTGCCGGAGAAATGAGGTGCGCGCCGTTGTCTCTTTGCTGCTTTGCGGCCTGCTCAGCGCCTGCGGTCAGCGCCCCGGCGCCGCCAGCGACGACTACTTCCCGTTGCAAGATGGCCGCAGCTGGACGTACCGCACCGCCACCACGCTCGACGACCATCCCGCGACGATCGACATGCTCACCATCCACAACCGTGCGGCGGTGACCATGGGTGAAGCACCGGCCGTGCGCCGCCACACCAGCACCGGCACCGACTACTGGCTGCGCAGCGACAAGACCGGCATCTACCGCGTTGCCAGCCGCACCCCGCTGGATCGCATGGCCCAGGCCGATGAACCGGCACGTTATGTCTTGCAGCGCCCCTATGCGGTGGGCACGCAGTGGCAGGTCTTGACCACCGCCTACATGCTGCAACGGCGCAGCGAAGTGCCCAAGGAAATTCGCCGCACGCACAAGCCCTTCCCCATGGTCTACACCATCGAGGCGCTGGACGACAAGGTTGAAACCCGCGCCGGCAACTTCGAGCACTGCATGCGCCTGGACGGCAAGGCCAAGGTGCGCGTCTACGTGGACGCGCAATTCGCCTGGCGCGACATTCCGCTCACCAGCCGCGAGTGGTATTGCCCGGGCATGGGTCTGGTGAAGCTGGAACGCGACGAGCCGTCGCCCTCGCGCTTCATGCTGGGCGGCAAGCTAAGCATGGAACTGGTGCGTTGGGAATAGCAAAGGCCCGTGCCTGGTTGCGTATTTATGGGACACCGCAGCCCTTGGGCTAAGGGCTTTCACCGTGCAGCCTTTGCCACCCGGCGGTAACAAAATAGCGGCGCCGAATGGCTTGGGTTTCAGTGCGCGCGCGAGCGTGCAGCCAGGCCTGCTGGCGGCGCAACGCGAACGCCCGTGCCAACTGCGCATTCGGCCCACCTTGGCGCTGAGCCGGCAAACCCTTCCCTACCGCAATCGATCAGGAGACAACGTGATGAGAAACGCCTTGACCCGTGCAGCGCTTGGTGCGCTGCTCACGGTGGCCGCCACGGCACAGGCCCAGAACTGGCCTGTCTATGGTGGCGACACCGGCAACACGCGGCACAGCGCCGCTGCGCAAATCAACACCAAGACCGTGGGCAAGCTCAACGTGGCCTTCGCGCTGCAACTGGGCAGCCTGCGCTCGCAAGAATCAACGCCCATCCTGGTGGGTGAAACGCTTTACGTCACGTCGTCGTTCGGCCCGAAAAACGTCTTCGCGGTCAACGCCACCACGGGTGAGATCAAGTGGCAGTACTCGCCCGACGTGCCCAAGGGCATTGACCAATTCGCCTGCTGCGACGTGAACAACCGCGGCGTCACCTACGCTGACGGCAAGGTCATCTTCGGCCGGCTTGATTCCTTCATCGTGGCGCTTGACGCCAACACCGGCAAGGAAGCCTGGAAGACCAAGATCGTCGACTACGAGCAAGGCTCTGTCATCACCAGCCCGCCCACGCTGGCGGGTGACGTGATCATCACCGGCTTCGGCGGCGGCGAATACGGGGTACGCGGCGCCATCGTCGGCCTCGATGTCAAGACCGGCAAGGAAGTCTGGCGCACCCACACCGTGCCCGGCGCGGGCGAAAAAGGCAGCGAAACCTGGAAGGGTGACTCGGGCAAGACCGGCGGCGGTGTGGCCTGGCACATCGGCTCCTACGACCCCAAGCTGAACCTCATCTACTACGGCACCAGCAACCCGGCACCCTGGGCGGCGGCGGTGCGCGGCAACGACACCTCGAACATCGGCCAGTTCACCAACCTGTACGCCGCGTCGATCCTGGCGCTGAACCCGAAAGACGGCAAGATCGTCTGGCACTATCAAACCACGCCGCATGATGCGTGGGACTACGACGGCGTGAACGAACTGGTCTTCGCTGACCTGCCGTTCGACGGCCAGAAGGTGCCCGTGGTGATGCAGGCCAACCGCAACGGCTTCTTCTACGTCATCGACCGCGCCAACGGCAAGCTGCTGTCGGCCAAGCACTTCATCGACGGCGTGAACTGGGCCACCGGTGTGGACATGAAGACCGGCATGCCCATTGAAGCAGCGGGCAATGCCAAGCGGCCCGGCATGGGGCGCAAGGCGGCTGACATCTGCCCGAACCTGATCGGCGCCAAGAACTGGATGCCGATGAGCTGGGACGCCAAGAACGGCGTGGTGGTGATACCCACCATGAACCTGTGCATGGACCTGGAAGGCATTCAACCTGAGTACAAGCGCGGCCAGTTCTACCTGGGCGTGAACTTCGACCTCGGCAAGATGGGCCCCGGCGGCCATGGCGGCGGCGTGATGGCCTGGGACCCGGTGAAGCAAAGCCGTGTCTGGTTCAACAAGGACGAACTGCCCTACACCGGCGGCATGCTCACCACCGATGGCGGCCTGACGTTCCATGGCGACATCAAGGGCTGGTTCAAGGCGCTGGACACCAAGACCGGCAAGGTGCTGTGGAAATTCAACGCCGGCTCGGGCATCACCGCCGCGCCCATGACCTACGTCATCAACGGCAAGCAGTACCTGGCCGTGGTGTCGGGCCGCACGCTGTCGATCCCCGCGTTCTTCGGCGCGCTGGGTGAGAAGATGGTCGCTGCCAGCCCTGAGGGCGGCACGATGTACGTGTTCAAGCTGAACTGAAGCAATTGAAAGTGAAGGCGACCAAGGCATGGGGTTCCGCAACAAGCAAGCAAGCGTCTGGCAATGCGGTGCTTCGGCTCAGGTCGCTAACGTTTTAGGTCACTCTATGGGTGGCTTGTTATTGAAAGCCGCGGCCGCAGCCGCCACCGTGCTGGTGGCGGCTGCGGGCCACGCACAGACACAGACACCCGCACAGACACCGGCCCAAACGCTGCGCGTCTGTGCCGACCCCGACAACCTGCCGTTCAGCAGCGCCGAGGGCGAGGAGCGCGGCATGTATGTTGATCTGGCCGAACTGGTAGGCCGCAAGCTGAACATGCCGGTGCAATACACCTGGTGGTCCACCGCGTACCAACGCCGGGCGATGCGCAACACCATCCAGAAGGATGAGTGCGACGCCATGTTCGCCCTGCCCGCCAGCACCGATTGGCGCGCCCGCGGCGTGCAAAAGAGCCAGGCCTTCTTGGATGTGGGCTATGCCATGGTCACGCCCACGGGCAGCGTGCCCACCTCGCTTGAAGCGCTGAAGGGCAAACGCATCGCGCTGCAGTACTCCACCACGCCGCACATCCTGTTTTCCACCCTCACCGGCTACACCACCAGCACCTACCGCAATGCTGATGAAGTGTTCAAGGCCTTGGCCGATGGCCAGGCTGACGTGGGCTTTTTGTGGGGCCCGGTGGCCGGCTACGACAACAAGGCCAAGTTCCAGGCCCGTTGGCAAATCACGCCCGTGACAGGGCTTGATCTTTCTGGCCAGGTGGTGGTGGGCGTTCGCACCGGCGCCGAAGGCTTGAAGGCGCGCATCGACCAAGCGCTCACCGACTTGCAGCCCGAGATTCGCGGCCTGGCAGAGAAGTACGGTTTCCCCACCGCCAAGCCAGTGCAGTTCGAGGGCACGCCGCTGACCAAACCGAGCAGCGCCTTGGCGGTCCACCGCGCCCAGGCCGCGGTGCAGGTGCCGGCCAGCGGCCTGGTCTTCGTCAACACCGAAACCCCGCCGCAAAAACCCAAGCCCAAGCCCAAAGCCAAGGCGGCCGCAGCAGCCGCTGCCGCCAGCACGCCGGGCGCCGCCGCAGCAGCACCTGAAGACCCCATCGTCGTCTCAGGCCGGGTTCGCTTCAACGACCAATGCTCGCATTGCCACGGCGCCAACGGCGCCTCACCGGTGCGCGAGCGCGACGTTCGGCGCCTGAACATGCGCTACGACGCCAAGTGGCAGGAGGTGGCGCAAACCACCATCCGCAATGGCCGGCCCGACGCCGGCATGCCGGCCTGGAAAGACGTCTTGAACGAACAGCAGCTCAAAGAGTTGCTGGCTTTCTTGAACACCGTTCAGAAGTAAGTGCGGCAGCGGCGCCAGCGTCGATGTCGCCGCTGATCGCACCGGTTCGCTGGTTTTGCCTGTTGCTGCTGGCGCTGTGCAGCGCCGCCAGCCACGCCGGCACCCTCACCAAAGCCCAGGTTGCAGCCATGTTCCCGCCGCCCATGCTGGTGGGCGAAATGCTGGGGCACCTGCCGGTGTGGCCGGTGTTCGCACCCAGCGGTCAAGGACCGGTGTTGCACAACTATGTGTTCGAGACGGTTGACCTGGAGCCCGTGGCGGGCTATGGCGGCAAGCCGCTGAACGTGCTGGTGGTGATGGACCGCGACGGCACCTTCGTCAGCTCGCGCCTGCTGTCGCACATGGAGCCGATCTTTCGCTCTGCTGCGGGCACGGCCCAACTCGACGGGTTTGCGCAGCAGTACAAAGGCGTCACCGTGCACCACCAGGTGCATGTGCTGGGGGCCAAGGCGCAGCGCGTGGTCACGCCCACCATCGCCACGCTGCACGGCGTGGTGGCGGGCACGGTGAGCGTGAATGCGATCGACCGCAGCATCATGGAGTCCGCGGCGCAAGTGGCACAGGCCGCGCAAGCAGCGCTGACCGACCCCAAGGCGGTGCCCCTCAAACCCGCCAGCGGCGGCCGTGACGACCGCTACCAACGCACCGGCTTCAACGGCCTGATGACGGCGCAATTGCTTCAGCCCTGGGCCATCGAACACCAGGCGCTGAACGCCGCCTTTGCCGGCACGGCGGGCGCGGGGCGCGACTCCGAAGCCACCATTCGCGCGAAGATTGCCGGGGTGGATTTGTGGCTGGCCTTCGTGGCCATACCGCAAGCCGGTCGCAACCTGCTCGACCCGCCGCGCTGGCGCGAGGTGCGTGCGCTGCGCGAGCAGGGCGTGCCGGTGTTGATGGCGCTGGACGGCGGGCGCTACGGCCTGGTGGAACCCAGCGCCGCAGCCGGCGGCCAACGCGGCGCCACGCTGAGCTTGAAGCAAGAAGGCCGCAGCTTCGTGCTTGAGCCGCTGGCGTGGCAAAAAGGCCTGCGCATGTCGGGCCAGCATTCGGGCGTTTCCGGCACGTCGGTGCCGCGCTACTTCAAGCTGCGTGCGGCAGACGGTGGCGCCGCACTCGATGTGTGGCAGCCGGTCGAGATGGAGCTTGCGGTTTGGCGGCGCACGGCGGAGGGCACCGGTAGCGCCACCAGCCACGCCACCAGCCACGTCACCAGCGACGCCCCCATCGACATCGCCAGAGTCGGCTTCAAGCGCGTCTTCAGCATCGCGCAGGCCGAAGACTTTCGGCCACAAGCCGAAACGCCCAAGTGGCTGGAACCCTGGGGCCAGCGGCAAATCGATCTGCTCGTGCTCGGCGCTGGCCTGATCGTGCTAACCGCAGGCTTGGTGTGGCAGCGCAAAACAGCCGCCAGCGCGCAGCGCCTGCGCGGCTTTCGCATCGCCTTCTTGCTCTTCACACTCGTCTTCATCGGCTGGTATGCGCAGGGCCAGCTCACCATCGTCAGCCTCACCGCCTTGGTCGAAGCGCTGGCCGCCGGGCGCAGCGCCGAATTCCTGCTCGCCGACCCGATGGCCGTTGTCCTGTGGATCTTCACGTTTGCCAGCCTGCTCGTCTGGGGCCGCGGCACTTTCTGCGGCTGGCTGTGCCCCTTCGGTGCCTTGCAGGAACTGGTCGCCCTGCTGGCAAAACGCCTGGGCCTGGTGCAGCGCCACCTGCGCCTGCACACCGACCATGCGCTCAAGCGCATCAAGTACGGCGTGCTTGCTGTGCTGCTGGGCACCGCTGCCGTGGCCTCGCCGCTCACCGACACGCTGGTGGAAGTGGAGCCTTTCAAGACCGCCATCAGCCTGCACTTTCAGCGCGAATGGCCCTACCTGCTGTTTGCCGTGGCCTGCCTGGTCTTGGGCACCGTGGTGTACCGCGGCTACTGCCGCTACATCTGCCCGCTGGGCGCGGCCCTGGCCGTGCTGGGCCGCGTGCGCATCTTCAACTGGATACCGCGCCGCGCTGAATGCGGCACACCCTGCCAGACCTGCCGCCACCGCTGCGAGTATCAGGCCATCGAACCCACCGGCAAGGTGGACTACACGGAATGCTTTCAATGCCTGGACTGCGTGCAGACGCATGACAACCCCAAGGCCTGCCTGCCTCTGGTGCTGCAACACAAGGGCCGCACGATCCCGATTCGTGCATTGAAGCCGGCCACGACATGAAGCTGCAAACACGCCGTGATGCCTTGCGCCTGGCCTGGGGCCTGGGTGCCACTCTGGCGCCCGCGGCTGCGGTGCACGCAGCCAAGCCGGCGGCGCTGCGCTGGCACGAAACCGCCCTGCTCGCCTTTGGCACCACGGTGTGGCTGCGGGCTGCACATTCAGATGAGCAGGTGGCGCAGCGCGGTGTGGCTGCGGCGGCCACTGCCGTGCAGCGCGTGGATCAGTTGATGAGCTTGTTCCGGCCCGACAGCGAAATCGTGCGCCTGAATCGCGACGGCGCGCTGCAAGACCCGGCGCCTGAACTGCTGCGCGTGCTGCGCCTGGCCCTGCAAGTGGCCCAGGCCAGCGGCGGCCTGTTCGACCCCACCGTGCAGCCGCTGTGGCAGCTCTGGCAGCGGGCCACGCGCGAACAACGCCGGCCACATCCGGCCGAGCTGCACGCTGCGCTGGCGCACGTGGGGTGGGCGGGCTTGCGGGTCACGCCTCAACGCATCAACTTTGCCAGGCGCGGCATGGGGCTCACGCTGAACGGCATTGCTCAAGGTTTTGCCGCTGATGAAGCCGCCGCAGCCCTGCGCCAGCACGGTATCGAACATGGCCTGCTGCAAACCGGTGAATGGCTGCCGCTGGGACAACCGGGCGCGGGCGAGCGGTGGCAACTCGGTGTGGCCAACCCGCGCCAGGCGCACCAGGTATTGGCCACGATCCTGGCCGATGGCCGCGCCATCGCCTGCTCGTCAGACGACAAGATGAGCTTCAGCGCCGACCAGCGCGACCACCACATCCTCGACCCGCGCAGCGGCTATTCACCCGCGCAGCTTGCATGCGTGGTGGTGCTGGCACCGAGTTGCGCACTGGCCGATGCGCTGACCAAGCCGATGTTCATGGGCAGCGCGGCCCAAGCGTTGGCTTTGGCCAAGCGCTGGAAGGTGGATGTGCTGGCGCTCGACAAGGCCGGCAAGATGAGCGCCAGCCCCGGTGTGCGCTTGCAGGTGCGTGCGACATAGTGCGAGACTGCCGCACTCGACCATCGTCGCGTGCCCACCCTAACGCGCAACCAGGACACCCGATGCGAATCGTGCGAATCACCTTGTATGCTGCCTGTGCCCTGCTATTGGCCTGCACCACCATGACCACCCACACCACCGCCGCCAAGACCGAGCTCGCGCCCAACGGCGTGCTGCGCGCCGCCATCAACCTGGGCAACCCCATCCTGGCCAACCGTGGCGCGCCGAATGAAGGCCCACGTGGGGTGTCGGTGGATCTGGCCACCGAGCTGGCGCGCCGCCTGGGCGTGGGCCTGGAACTCGTCATCTATGAAGCTGCCGGCAAGGTGGTGGACGGCGCCAAGGCCAACGCCTGGGACATCGCCTTCGTGGCCATCGACCCGGTGCGCGGCCAGGACATGCTGCAAACACCGCCTTATGTGGTGATTGAAGGCGCCTACCTCGTGGCCAACACGTCCCCATTGCGCAGCAACGATGAGGTGGACAAACCCGGCGTGCGCATTTCAGCGGCCAAGGGCAGCGCGTACGACCTGTACCTGAGCCGCGAATTGAAGCAGGCCAAGATCGTCCATTCGGCCACATCGCAGACCGTGATCGATGTCTTCCTGGCGCAAAAGCTCGAGGTCGCCGCCGGCGTCAAACAGCAGCTTGAAGCCGACGCGCAGCGCATCGGTGGCCTGCGCCTGCTGCCCGGGCGCTTCATGGTCATCAACCAGGCCATGGCCACACCCAAGGGGCGCGATGCCGGGGGGCGCTATCTGCATGGGTTTGTGGAAGACATGAAGGCCTCGGGCTTCGTGGCGCAGGCGCTGGCGCAGCATGGCATTCAGGGCGCGGCGGTGGCGCCGCCGGCCATGCCCACGGCGCCGTGAGGCCCCTGCGCCTTCACAGCCGCACCCCGGCTTGCGAGGCTTCAATCAGCTTGGCCAGGCGGGCCTGCCGGGTCTCAGCGCGCTTGGCGTTGAGGACACGCCAGATCATCAAGTGACGGTAGCCCGCGGGCTGTGACTGGAAGAACCGCCACGCCGCCTTGTTGCGGCGGAATCGGGCCTCGTCTTGCGGCGCCAGCTCGGCAGCCTGGCTTTGCTCATAGGAATAGATGCCCGATTTCGATTCGATGCGGCGCGCGTAGGCCGCCAGGCCCGCCTCGTGCATGTGGCCTTCGCCCGCCAAGACCCGCACCCGCTCGACATTCACGGCGCTCCATGTCGAGGCCGGCTTGCGCGGTGTGAAGCGGATCTGATACGACAGCTCATCGATGCGCTTGCGCACACCGTCGATCCAGCCGAAGCACAGGGCCTCATCAACCGACTCTGGCCAGGTCATGCTCGCCAGGCCGCTGCCGCGCTTGTGAAAGCCGACGATCAGTTCAACTTCTGTGGCGCCATGCTGGCCCAGCCAGTCCCCGAACGCGGCCGCCGTTGCGAAGAACTTGGGCATCAAGGCAAACAACTTGTGCCTGCGCCATGCGGCAGGTCAGAACGACAAGTCGTACCAAGCCAGCCCCAGCACCACACCGCTTTCGCGCTGCCCGCCCTCGCGCACGCGTTGTACTGAAGCATCGAGCGCCAGCTTCTCGCGATTGAGCCAATAGCGCACGCCGGTGTGGGCGAGTCGCAAGCTGCCCTGCGCGGCCAGTTCGGCAAACACCACGGTGCGGCGCCAGGCTTCGCCTTGAATGGCCACCGAGCGCGTCCATTCGCGCGGCGCGCCGGCGAGCTTGATCACGCCGGCATTGACGTGCAGCAGGGCCGCACCCTGCATGATCTGGAACGTTAGCGGCGCGGTCAGCGCCACACCGGTACGGCGCCAGCCTTGGGCACCCACACGTTCAAACAGCAACTCGGCATCAATGCCCCAGCCATAGCCGTCGCGCGCGATGTGGTTGAACAGGTGTTTGAATTCCAGCCCGGCACCGCGCAGCGTGCTGCCGTCGGCGCGTGCACGTTCAAGTTCAAGCTGCAATGAGGTGGTCGGGTTGAAGGCATATTCCACGGCCACGCTCACGCCGCGTGCCGGGCCGAGTTTTTGCCAGGTGGTCTCAATCGACCAGACCTGGTCGTCGTCTTCTTCAGCCGCGGCGCTGCTGGTGGCCAGGAAGGGGCGGTCGGCGGCGTGGGCGGCCGACGCCAGCAGCACAGCAAACAAGGCCAGCAGCGCGCTGGCCAGGGCTTTGCCGCGCGGCAGCATGCATCCCTGCGGCCATGTGGAATCGTGATTCATGCACGAATTCTGAGGCTCTCCGCTGCGAACAGGCTTGGGGGTTTGCACGCAAGCAGCCAGCCGGCCGCGGCTCGTTAAAGTCGGCTCATCGCATGCACATGAACCCTTCGCCTTCACACCAATCACCCAAGCGTCAGCATGGCCGCCATTGACCCGCCTGCGCCGCCACGCCGCGAAGTCGTGCTGGGCAAGAACGCCAAGGTCTGGTGCGCCGTGGCAGCCGACCCGCGCGTGGCGCAACGCTTCAGTGCCCGGCTCGGCCACAGCGAACTGGCCGGCTTCGCCTTCACGCCGCAAGACCGGGTCTGGGTCTTCGCCTATTCACGCCACGCGGCACAGAACAGCGAGATGTTGCAGCGCCTGCACAGCGCCGGCGTGGTCGAACTGGTGTATGTGTCGTCGTCGTCGGTGATCGTGAACGAGCGCAGCGCCTGCTACGACTACCCGCGCGTCAAGCATCTGGCGGAACAACAAGTGCTGGCCCTGCCACATGGGCGCGTGCTCACCCTGGGCCTGGTGTATGGCCAGGCGAGCGAGTTGCCAGGCGGGCAGAACATCGCCACCTCGCGTGCCCGGCTGGCTGACTTCATGCTCGCGCCGCACTGGCCCGAAGGCAACGGGCAGCGGCGGCGCTTGTTCGAACCCATTCACCGCCCGTTCAAGAACAGGCTGGACGAAGCGCTGTTTCACCTCTACGGCCGATTGATGACCCTGGCCGGTCGTCACCCCTGCCTGCTGCGCCCGCTCGACCTGCTGCTGCGCACACTGGGCCTGCGCTGGTATGGCTACACCTACCTGAGCAATCGGCTTTGGATTTCGAAGACATCGTCATAGGCTCGGGCCTGGCCGCGCTGGGTGCCGTGCTGGGCCTGGAGCACAGCCGCAGCGTGCTGGTGCTGGGCGGGCCGCGCGTGGGGCAGTACGCCCACTACGACGCGCGCGCCACGGTGCCGTGTTCTTACCTCGGCCTGGGTGGCCTGGGCAATGCCTGGCACGGGGTGATCCCCACCGGCTGGCGCAGCAACTTCGGCGCCGCGGCCGATGACGACTTCGCGGCGCTGTTCGCGCGCTTCTATCCGCACACGCTGGTGCGCGCCCGCCTCGGCCAGCCACAGCTTTTCGTGCCCTGGCGGCCGATTCGCCCCTGGGCAGAACTGTTGCGCTTGCAGGCACAGCGCGCCGGCCGGCTGGCGCTGCAGGCGGAATTGGCGCAGGGTTTTGCGCTGGCCGGCGGCGAGTGGCCGGTGCAGGTGCACACGGCGCACGGCGAGCTGCGTGCGCGGCGCCTGTGGCTGGCCGCCGGGGCACTGCACACGCCGGGCTTGATTGGGCGTTCGGTGGGCCTGCGCGCCACGCGCGAGGCCGTGTCCGATCATGCCTTCTGTTATATCGGCCAGGTCGATGGTGTCAGCGCACCGGTCATCGAGCGCGGCACCGAGGGCTTGTTCTTCCCGGCGCAGCATGTGGCAGCGGCTGACGCGCTTTACACGCTGCGCCCGGCCCGCTTTGCGTTCCGCCAGCTTGACTTCGGCATCGAGCAACGCGCCGTGTTCGGCCTGCCCACCGGCAACGCCGTGGCCAAGATCGCACGCCGCGCGTCGCCGGGCCTGTTGGCCGAGGCCTTCTACAACCGCTTCGGCTTGTTTCCCAAGGCCGAGCGCTACAGCGTCTATGCCCAAGTGCTGGTGCCTGACGCCTATGCATTCAGCGGTTTGCCGGCGCAGCCCCTGGCAGCGCGCACCACCGTGATCCGCGCCGCCACCGACGCCGCGCGCCAGCACGCCCCCTGGCCGGCACTGCGCGCCTCGCAGCGCGCCGAGCTCATCATCCCCGGCATCCACCTGCATGATTCACTGGACGCTGCGGTGTTGAAGGCACATGGCATCAACCAGCCCGGTGCGCCAGTGCAAGTGGTGGATGCGTCAGCTTGCCGCGGCATCGGCCCCGAGCACCATTCGTTCAAGATGATGCTGGCGGCATGGCAGCGGGCACAGCGCAGCGTGCCGGCGCCTTGAGCAACGCTACCAGCGCTTGAGCAAGCGCACGCTGAGCAGCCCGCTGCGCGGCGCGCCAGGCTCGAAGAAGCGCGCGTTGGCTTCGTTGACGATCACGCTGCCGGCGTGCACGCGGTCCGCCAGGTTGTCGATGCGGCCCAGCACTTGCAGCCGCAGCCCATCGCCACCCAGCGCCCATTCACGGCTGGCGCGCAAGTTCATCACCACATACGCGCCGGCGAAGTCGTCATTGCGGTCGTTCGCCGCCGTCTGGCTCATGCCGCGCGCCTCAACCGCCCAATCACCCAGTACGCCGCCGCGCCAGGCCAGTTCGGCAAATGCGCTGCCGCGTTGCGTGCCGGCGATGCGGTTGCCCGCGGCCACCGGCACCTTGACGCCCGTGGTGGTGCACGGAATGCCCGGGCAGGTGAGGAAGCCATCAACGTACTTGGCATCGAGCACGGTAAAGGCCACGCTGGCGCGCCAGGCGGCATCGATCTGCCACGCGCCCGAAGCCTCGAAGCCGCTGCGCCGCGTGCGGCCCACGTTCTGGAACGACTGGCGCCCGCCGCTGTTGGTGTTGACGCCGATTTCATCAGTGGTGTCGGCCAGGAAGGCCGCCAGATCGGCGCTGAATGCACCCTGCCGCCACTTCGCGCCCAGCTCATATTGGCGGCTGCCCTGCCCCTTCAAAGCGGCGTTGAAGCCGCCAATGCCGTTCGGGCCGTAAGCCAGTTCGCCCAGCGTGGGCGACTCGAACCCGCGCGCCGCGCTGGCATGCAGCGTGATGTTAGGCGTGGCGCGCCAGCGCGCTCCGGCCACCGGGTTGGTGTAGTGGAACTTCACGCTGCCGGAATCATCGCCATTGCTCAGGTAGGCATCGCTCGCACTCAGGGTCACCCTGCCCGAGCGCAGGCCGGCGGTCAGGCTGACCTCATTCGTTAAACCCCAGTCGGCCTGGGCAAAGCCTTCGCGCGTGTCGGCACGGTTGGTTTCGTCGCGGCGCAACGCGCCGGTCACGCCCAGCACCTGGGCCGCGCCGGTGCCGGTGAAGTTTTCAAAGCCGCGGCGCGCGTCTTGCTGGCGCTCGGCCGTCACGCCGGCCACCACGTCCAGCGCCGTGAAGCGCCAGGTCAGCCGCGCGTCGGCGCCGCTGTAGGTGCGGTCGAAGTCGATCACGCCACCGCCATGGCGCACGTTGGCCTGGGTGGCCGGGGTGATGGCCAGCCACTGCACCACGCCGCGCTGGCCGCCGTACACGCTCACGCTGCTGTCGCTCAACGCGCCGGCGCCTTCGAACCGGTGGCGCCAGTTCGCGCCGGCCTGCGTCTGGTCGATCGTCTTGCGCGTGTTGAATTGCGTGGCCAGGGCGCTCGTCTGGCGCGCATCGGCGTTGAACTGGGCACGATCCAGGCCGAGAGGGTCCTGCGCGCTTTGCTCCTGGCTGCCGACCTGAATCGTTACGCGGTCGTTCGCACCCTGCCAGCCCAGGCGCATGTTGCCCAGCGTGCGCTGCGCTTCACTGCGCGGCCGAAAGCCCGTGCTTTCCATCACCGACGCACTCAAGGCCAGGTCAAAGCCACCGTCCAGCGGCGCGGCGCCCTGCACGCGCAACTGGTGCAGGCCGAAGCTGCCAACATCGGCCGCCGCCTCGAAGCGGCGCGTGGTGGCCGGGGCTGAGAACAACGCGATCACGCCGCCCGAGGCGTTGCCGTAGAGCACCGAAAACGGCCCGCGCAGCACCTCGATGCGCTGCGCGCTGGCCAGGTCGAAGTGCGCCACCTGGCCCTGGCCGTCGGGCATGGTGGCGGGAATGCCGTCGCTGTACAGGCGCAGGCCGCGCACGCCGAAACCGGCGCGCGCGCCAAAGCCGCGCGAGCTGACTTGCAGGTCTTGCGCATAGTTGTTGCGGTTGGCCACCACCAGGCCAGGCACACGCGCCAGGCCTTCTGACAGGTTGATTTGCGGGCCGCTGGCGCGCAGCGTTTCAGCGTCGACCACGCTGATGGCATAGGGTGCATCGAGCACCGCGCGCTCTCGCACCGTGCCGGTGACGACCACCGTTTGCGGCGCGGCGGGCGACTGCGCCACACCTTGTGCCACAACCTGTGCCAACGCGGGCGCGGCGGCACCGGCGAGGCCGGCCGCAATAAGCAGTTGCTTTTTCATGGAAGAAGGCCCGGCGCTGTGGGCCAGGCAGGTTTGGTCGGAAACCGCGCGATGAGACTACATCCCCACCCCGGCCCCAAGCTGGGGTATGCCCGCGGCGTGCGGCGCTTTTGCGCCAAAACGGAACCACCACCGTGGGCGTGCGCTGCGGGCTGCGTGCCAGCCAGTCGCGTTTGCCCCACAAACCGCGGGCCGCGAGGCACGTGGCTGCGGCACTCAGCATTCGGGGTCTGGCGCCCGCCAGCCGCCGGCGGCGCGGTGCGACACTCATCCACCTGCTTTGAAAGGCCCGCCCCATGCCGCTGACTGCCGCACAAATCCAGCACCTCATCGACCCGCTGTTCCCGGGCCTGATGGGGGTGAAAGTCACTGACGCCAGCGCCGAATGCATCCGCGCCACCTTGCTCGTGCGGCCTGATTTGTGCACGGCCGGCGGCACCATGCACGGCGGCGCATACATGGCGTTTGCCGACACGCTGGGCGCCATCGGCACCATTGTGAACATGGCGCCGGGCAAGCGCACCACCACCACCGACTCGAACACCAAGTTCATCGGTGGCGCCAAGGTGGGAACGGTGGTCACGGGTGAAGCCACGGCGTTTCACCGCGGCAAGACCACGCAGGTCTGGCAAACGCTGATCCGCAGTGAAGATGGCAAGCTGTGCGCCGTGGTGACGCAAACCCAACTGCTGCTGGATGCGTGATGCAGCAACGGCCCTTTGGTGCCTGGCAATCGCCCATCAGTTCGGCCGCCATCGTGGCCGAAACGGTGGCCCTTAGTGACACGCAGATTGACGCCGATGCCGATGCGGTGGTTTGGCAGGAAGGCCGCCCGGCCGAGAAAGGCCGCGTCACGCTGATGCGCCGCGCCGCCGATGGCAGCTTGAGCGAACTCACGCCCGCGCCGTTCAATGTGCGCACCCGCGTGCACGAGTACGGCGGGCGTTCGTATCTGCTGGCGGGGCGCACGCTGTTCTTCAGCCACTTCGCCGACCAGCGGCTGTACCGCAGCGACGGTGGCGCGCCCGCACACCCCATCACGCCCGATGTGCCCCCTGCGGCCTTGCGCTACGCCGATCTTCAATACGACGCGCCGCGCGAGCGCTTGTATGCCGTGCGCGAAGACCACCGCGCCGGCGGCGAGGCGGTGAACACGCTGGTGCTGCTGAATGCTCAGGGCGACGAAGCCGGCGGCACGGTGGTGACCAGCGGCTGCGATTTCTACTGCGCGCCACGGTTGAGCCCCGATGGCCAACATCTCGCGTGGATTCAATGGCGCCACCCCAACATGCCCTGGGACGGCACCGAGCTGATGCTGGCGCCGGTGTTGCCCGATGGCAGCTTGGGCACGGCGCAGTGCGTCGCCGGCGGCACGAACGAATCGGTGTCTCAGCCGCTGTGGTCGCCCACCGGCGAACTGCATTTCGTGAGTGACCGCAGCGGCTGGTGGAACCTGTACTGCTGGCGCGCTGGCCAGGCGCAAAACCTGACCCCAATGGCCGCCGAATTCGGCGTGCCGCACTGGAACTTCGGCGCCAGCAGCTATGCGTTTGATGGCGCGCATCGCATCGTCTGCGCCTATAGCCAGCAGGGCAGCATGCACCTCGCGCTGTTGGACACATCAAACCTAAAGTTAACCAACCTGGACACGCCCTGCCGCTGGTTTGCCAGCGTGCAGGCCGGCGCCGGCCGCGGGGTATGCGTGGCCGGCGCGCCGCTGCTCGAACCCAGCGTGGTGAGCATCGACTTGAACACCGGCCAGGCCGAGGTGCTGAAGCGCGGCAGCAGCCTGGCCATTGAAGCCGGCGTCACCTCGGTGCCGCAAGCCATCGAGTTCCCCACGGCGCAGGGCCGCACCGCGCATGCGCTGTACTACCCGCCGGTGAATCAAGACTTCACCGCGCCGGCTGGCGAGAAGCCGCCGCTGCTGGTGTTCAGCCACGGTGGGCCTACCGCGGCCACCGCGCCCGTGTTCAAGGCCGGCTTGCAGTACTGGACCAGCCGCGGCTTTGCCGTGCTCGATGTGAACTACGGCGGCAGCACCGGCTACGGGCGCGAATACCGCGAGCGGCTGAAGGGCCAGTGGGGCGTGGTGGATGTGGAAGATTGCGTGCACGGCGCGCAGCACCTGGTGGCGCAGGGCCTGGTGGATGGACAGCGGCTCATCATCCGCGGCGGCAGCGCGGGCGGCTTCACGACGCTGGCCGCACTAACTTTTCACAACACTTTTTCTGCCGGCGCCAGCCACTACGGCATCGGCGACCTGGAAGCGCTGGCGCGCGACACGCACAAGTTCGAGGCACGTTACCTTGACAGCCTGATCGGCCCCTGGCCCGAGGGCGCCGACCTTTACCGCGCGCGTTCGCCCATCCACCACACGGCGGGCCTGAACTGCCCGCTGATCCTGTTCCAGGGCAGTGATGATCTGGCCGTGCCGCCCGAGCAAAGCCGCCAGATGCACGCGGCAGTGAAGGCCAAGGGCCTGCCCGTGGCCTACATTGAATTTGCCGGCGAAGGGCACGGCTTCAGGCAGGCCGCCAACATTCGCCGCGCCATCGACGCCGAGGCGTACTTCTATGCGCGCGTGTTCGGGTTTGAACTGGCGGATGCGGTGGAGCCGGTGTTGATTGACAACCTGTAGGCCACGACCTGCCTTGAGCCAACCCGGCTTGAATCAACCCGGCTTGGTGGCCGCGTTGCGCACGCTGTCTGCCGTCTGCCCGAACAAGGCCTTGCGCGCTTCTTCCGTGAGCGCCGGCGCGCGCAGCTCCTTGCCCAGGTCAATGCCGCGCTGCACGCCGGGGCGTTGCATCAAAGCCTGGTACCAGCGCGCCACATGCGGGAAGCGCTGCAAGTCGACTTCCTGCGCTTTGTGCGTGCGCACCCAGGGGAAGATGGCCATGTCGGCGATGCTGTAGTCGCCGCCCGCCACATGGGCCTGTGTGCGGCCGAGCTGGCCGTCGAGCACGCCATACAGGCGATCCACCTCCTTGCCATAGCGTTCCAGTGCATAGGGCACTGGCTCGGGCGCGTACAGCTTGAAGTGGCCGTTCTGCCCGGCCATCGGCCCCAGGCCACCCATCTGCCACATTAACCATTCAAGTGTGGCAACACGGCCGCGCAAATCAGCCGGCAAGAAGCGGCCGGTTTTCTCGGCCAGGTAGATGAGGATGGCGCCGCTTTCAAACACACTCAGCGGCGCGCCGCCGCCCGCGGGCGCGTGGTCGACGATGGCGGGCATGCGGTTGTTCGGGCTGATGGCCAGGAACTCGGGCTTGAACTGTTCGCTGCGGCCGATGTTCACCGGCTTGAGCGTGTACGGCAAACCCATCTCTTCAAGCGCGATGGAAATCTTCCAGCCGTTGGGGGTGGGCCAGTAGTGCAGGTCGATCATGGTGGGAGGGGCTCGGGTTGGGATGGGCGCATGTTGCCAGGGCGCATGTTGCCAGCCGACAGGCTCCCAGAGCGCGGCTAACATGAACTGCACAGTTGGACTTTCAATGGAGATCGTTATGCGACGAGTTGGGCAGCGGCTGGAACCTGAGTTGGCAGCTGCCGCCAGCGGCACGCTGCTGGCTCAGGGTGCTCGCTTCAGTGAAGACATGGCAGGATTGGCGCGACTGGGCTTCATGCCCAAGGGCGTTTACCGCTATCGCTCGCACCAGCAGGCCAACGAGCACGAGCTGGCCTGCTTGGCGCAAAGAATGGGGCGGCGCGCGGCGCAGCGCGGTTGACATGGCCGAGTTCAGCCGGGCGGCGACGCTGGATGATCTGAAGCTGCTGCTGCGTTCGCTCAACGAACACGGCGTGGAATACCTGCTGATCGGTGGCTATGCCTTGGCCGCCCATGGCTACCAGCGAGCCACCACCGATATCGATGTGATGGTGGCAGCCACGGCACAAACCGGGTTCCGCCTGAAGCAGGCCTTGATGGTCTTGCCCGATGGCGCGGCCAAAGAAATCGACCCTGCCTGGTTTGAAGAAGGCGACAACATCCGCGTGGCGGATGCCTTTGTGGTGGACATCATGCTCAATGCGAATGGCCAAACCTTTGCCTCGCTGTCACCTTATGCACAGGTGATTGATCTGGACGGCATTCCCGTCAAGACTGTGAGCCTGGAAGGCTTGTTGCTGACCAAGCAAACGATGCGCGACAAAGATGCGGCGGATCGCATCGTGATCGAGCGCGCGCTGGCGGCATTGAAGGCGCAGCGCACGCGTCGATGAAGCCTTACCCAAACCGCCCATGCAAATACCAGCCCGAGCCTTCGGGGCCGGGCTGGCTTGCAGGCCCGGGCGGCCCCGGCAAGCGGTCGCGGTAAACCCACACCAGTGCGCCGGCATGCGTTTGCGCGATGTAGTAGTCGCGCAAGGCCACGTCGCCATCCCACCAGCCGGTTTCAATGCGTTCGGGGCCGGCCAGCACCTGCAGCGGCCGGCCTTCGAACAAGGGCACAGTCTGGCGTTCATGCAAGGCCTGCGCGGGGTGCAGCAGCCACACCGGGCGGTGCAGCGGCAGCGGGTCGTGCTGCGGCGCTTGCAGCAGCGCTGCGGGCACATGGGCCGCTGGGGTGTTAACACCTGGTTGCACAGGCAGCAGCACCGTGCCGCGCTCGGGCCGGTGGTCTTGCACCAGCACCAGGCGTTGCACCTGCTCGGGCCCCAGGCGGGCTTGCAGGCGTTCCAGCAAACGCGCCAGGCCTTCACGCTGGCTGGCTTGAGTGGGGAAAAGCTCGCCCGAAGGTGCGGCGCGGTGTTCAAGTTCACGGCAATGCAAGTGCAGCTCGAGCGTGGGCGCGGGCAGGGCCAGGCGCTGCAGGCGTTCGCGCAATAGGCTTTGCAGATGCGCCACATCGTCGCTGGCCAGGGCCAACGCGATGGGCAGATCAGTGAACTCGTTCACCTGCTCAGTTTGGCGGTGGCGCTGCTCGTGGCGCAGGCGCAGCGTGAAGCGGGCAATGCGCGCCTGCTGCGCACGCGCCCAGGCCACCAGGCGCTGCAAGAGCACGGCCGCGCCGTGCAGCAACTGCTCGGCGTCATCAGCGCGCTCGTGCAGTTCGAGCTTGGTTTCAAACACC
>JAYUHT010000517.1:0-3491 GCA_043766725.1 Burkholderiales bacterium
GTGTTGGTCTATGCGCAAGGCCCCAAGCGCGCCACCGACACCGCGGCCACGCTGTTCGGTGAGCCCGCTGCGGCGGGCGTGGACCCAGACACCATCGCCCTGGCCTGGGCCGGCGCGCGCATGCAGTTCGACGTCAGCCAGTTGCCGCTGGTCTTGGGGCGCAGCCCGCAGGCCGGTTTTCGGGTTGACGATTCGCGTGTGTCGCGCCTTCATGCTCGGGTCGATTGGCACGGTGGCTGCTTTCAGCTCAGCGACCTCAGCTACAACGGCACGCATGTCCAGTTTGCCGATGGCGAGGTCGTGAGCCTGCGCCGCGGCAGTTGCTTGCTGCATGGTGCCGGTGCCATTGGCCTGGGCGGCTCGCCGGCCGAAGCCTCGTCGGCATTCGTGGGCTTCGAGGTCTTGCGCCGCGCCGCCCCCTGAGCGAACACCATGCGCCTGATCTACATTGACGACGACCGCATCAACACCGTGTTGTTCGAGGCCGCCTGCACCGATGTCGCCGCTGTCGAATGGCGCTGCGCCGACGCGCCCGGGCCGGGCCTGGCGCTGGCTCGCGACTGGCCGGCAGCCCTTTGGGTGATCGACCTGAACCTGCCCGGCACCGATGGCTTCGAGCTGCTGCGCAAACTGCGCGCCCTGCCCGGCCAGGCCAACACGCTGGCCGTGTTGTGCAGCGCTGATTTGGACCCGGCCCTGCCGCAACAGGCGCGCCAGGCCGGCTTCACCACCTGCTGGCCCAAGCCGGTGAACGCGGCGGCCTTGCGCGCCGGGTTGTCTGCCTTGGGCTTGCTGCCCCCCAGCCATGCGCTGGCGCACTGAACCGCCTTACCAGCACGGCACACCGCAGCGCACCGCGGTGCTGTTGGTCAACCTGGGCACGCCGGCAGCGCCAACGGCCAGCGCGGTGCGGCGTTATCTGCGCGAATTTCTGTGGGACCCGCGTGTGGTGGAAATCCCGCGCCTGCTGTGGTGGTTGATCCTGCATGGCGTGATCTTGCGCACCCGGCCGGCGCGCTCGGCGGCCAAGTACGCCAGCATCTGGCAGCCCGAGGGCTCACCGCTGGCCTTGTGGACGCACAAGCAGGCCGCGCTGTTGCAAGGCTATCTCGGTCAGCGCGGCCATGCGGTGGCCGTTTTGCCGGCCATGCGCTACGGCCAGCCGGCCATTGGCGCGGCTTTGAGCGCATTGCGCGAACAAGGGGCCCAGCGCGTGTTGGTGCTTCCGCTGTACCCGCAATATGCCGCGGCCACCACAGCAAGCACCTTCGATGCCGTGGCCCGCTGGGCCGGCGGCGCGCGCCTGGTGCCCGAGTTCCGCTTCATCCAGCGGTTTGGCGCCGACCCGGGCTACATCCGCGCGTTGGCCGCACGCGTTCGCACGCATTGGTTGCAAGAAGGCCGCGGCGGCATGCTGGTGATGAGCTTTCATGGCCTGCCCCAGCGCAGCCTGGAGCTCGGCGACCCCTACCACTGCGAGTGCCAGCAAACCGCCCGCCTGCTGGCCCAGGCCCTGGGCCTGAAAGACAACGAATACCGCGTCACTTTCCAAAGTCGGCTGGGTCGCGCGAAATGGTTGCAGCCGTACACCGAACCCACCTTGCAGCAGTTGGCGCGCGACGGCGTGCACAGGGTGGATGTGGTCTGCCCGGGCTTCCCCGCGGATTGCCTGGAGACGCTGGAAGAGATCAACCAGGAAGCGCGCCAGGCCTTCTTGGTGGCGGGCGGCAAGGCGTTTCATTACGTGCCGTGCCTGAACGACCAGCATGAGTGGATCCAGGCCTTGGCCGGCTTGGCGCAACAGCACCTGCAAGGCTGGCCCACCGGCGCACCCGATGCAGCGGCGCTGGCCGAGCAAGCCCGCCGTGCCCGCGCCATGGGCGCTGCGCAGTAAGCCTTGAACTCAACGCAGGCCCATGCCTCAAGTTCTTGACCGACTGCGCCTGGACAAATGGCTGTGGGCGGCGCGCTTCATGAAAACGCGCGCGCTGGCGGTGGAGCAGATTGACAAAGGCCGGGTCCAGGTCAATGGCCAGCCGGCAAAACCAGCGCGTGAACTGCGCGTCGGTGATGAACTCGAATTGCGCCACGGCCACACGCCGCGCACCGTGACCGTGCGTGGCTTGAGCGCCCAGCGCGGACCAGCGCCGGTGGCCCAGGCCTTGTATGAGGAAACTGCTGAGAGCCTGCTGCGCGCCCAGGCCGCCGCCCAGGCACGTGCCCAGGGCGTGGAGCCGGCACAAACCCTGAGTGATGGGCGGCCCACCAAGCGCGACCGCCGGGTGCTCAGCGACTGGCAACGCTGGAGCGCCAGCATCGACGACCCCGAATGAAAGTGGCCGCCTGGCAGGGCCCGGCGGGTGTGAAAAATCCTGCTTGAAACATTCGCCATCGCCCTCAGGTGTTGGCCCAGGATCTGACTGAACCGAATTCGCCCAAACCATCATGACCGCAGACAACCCCATCGACGAACCCAAAGCAGAACCCGGCCCGGCCAACGGGGCCAGCGACAACCCGTTTTCCGACATGCCACCCAGCGCCGAGGCCCGTCTGGCCGAGCTGGAGCAAAAGCATGCGCAGATGTCTGATATGTACCTGCGTGCCAAGGCCGAGGCCGAGAACACCCGGCGCCGCGCTGAAGAAGAAACCAGCAAAGCACGCAAGTTCGCCATCGACGCTTTTGCCGAGAGCCTGCTGCCAGTGAAAGACAGCCTTGAAGCCGCCATGGCGCGGCCCGACGCCACGCCCGAGCAAGTGCTTGAAGGCGTGCAGGCCACGCTGCGCCAGTTGAGCGCGGCGCTGGAGCGCAACAAGGTCTTGCCGATCAGCCCGCCGCCGGGCACCAAGTTCGACCCGCACCAGCACCAAGCCATCAGCGTGGTGCCGGCCGAACAAGACGCGAACACAGTGGTCAGCGTGCTGCAAAAAGGCTACCTCATTGCCGAGCGCGTGTTGCGCCCAGCGTTGGTCACGGTGGCGGCACCCAAGTAGCACCACATTGAACAAGCCCGGCTTGAAAGCCGGCGCCTCACCCACAACTCGAATTCAGATTCAACCTTCACGGAGCACATCATGGGAAAAATCATCGGCATTGACCTGGGCACCACCAACTCGTGCGTGTCAGTCATGGAAGGCAACACGCCCAAGGTCATCGAGAACAGCGAAGGTGCGCGCACCACGCCGTCGGTCATCGCCTATCAAGAAGATGGCGAAATCCTCGTCGGCGCCTCGGCCAAACGCCAGGCGGTGACCAACCCACGCAACACGCTGTATGCGGTGAAGCGCCTGATCGGGCGTAAGTTCACCGAGAAAGAAGTGCAGAAGGACATCGACCTGATGCCCTACCGCATTGCCGCCGCCGACAACGGCGACGCCTGGGTGGAAGTGCGCGGCAAGAAGCTCGCGCCGCCGCAGGTGAGCGCCGAAGTGCTGCGCAAAATGAAGAAGACGGCCGAAGACTACCTCGGTGAAGAAGTCACCGAAGCCGTGAT